>JAISOR010000063.1 GCA_031275535.1 Treponema sp.
GGGGTATCCCGGATATACACAAAAAATTGCCCGGGGTTTCCTTACATGGGGGGAAGAGGGGGTTCCCCGCATAATAGGGCTGCCAATCGACGGATTTCTCCGCCCCACGCGATGCTTTCTTCCCCGCCGCCTTTACTCGTTAGGCCGCCCTCGACCCACCTCACTCCCCACCCTTCACACTTTCTTCACTTCCCCCGCCGCATTCACTCGCCGGGCCGCCCTTGACCCACTTCACTCTCAACTCCCCACCCTTCACACTCTTTATTCATAAAAGGGGTGCGCAGACGTAAGCCCCTGGTTCGGGGGCTATTTATCACTCACCGGTTGGGGGGGCCTGAGTTTTAAGCCCAAACAGGTCGCCACCGCCCGCTCCCGGCGGGGGATGCCCTTATGAATGGGGGTGTTCACCGCCCGGACGGAACCATCGGGGTAGCGCAGGGCCAGGGCGGTGGAGCCGCCGCCGTCGAAATTCAGCCCGTCCCAGGCCCCCAACTGCCCCAGGATCAGGCCGGTTTCTGCCTCCGTGGCGCCGATGCTGCCGGGCCGCCGGCCGTCAATAACCAGAAGGTAGAGGGTCTTACCGTCGGCGGATAATCCCGCGGCGCTCCGGGGGTGCCGGGCCTTACTGCGGGCCCGGGTCTGTTCCGTCACCGCCCCATCCTGTAATACCATATAGAATCCCCCCACGGCATTACGGATACTCCCCGGTTCCCCCAGGGCGGCCTGTTCGACGATGGCCGCGGCGCCATCGGTATAAAAGACCAGAGCCCCAAAGGGGGGATGGGGGGCCGCAATCAGGATGCCCCCGGAAACGGTGATCCCCGTGATGGTCCGGTCTTCCCCCACCCTGGCGGAAACCGGGGCAAAGGGGTTGGTATTGATCCCGGCGATACAGCCATGGTCCCGGACAAACCCGGAAATAGTGGTACTGGGGATAATTCCCGGGGCGGGGCCTTCCCCGTTCACCACCAGCTCCAGGGATGTTTCGGTCAGGTCCACCTTTAGGGCCCATAATTCCAGCCGGGGGTTCCGGATCCGTCCTTCAAAATAATCAATGCCCTGGGCAAAGAACTGCCACCGGGGGGCCAGATCCTCCGGCAGCTCCGCCTTGGGCGGAACCGTTTTGGGGGCCGTGGTAAGGGGAGAAAGGCTGGAACAGGACAGTAAAAACAGGGACAGACAAAGGGGAAAGATTAACGACAGGGCATATTTTTTCTTAAACATACGCTATAATCCACCCCGCCTTTTAATGGTTTGCCTTAAAGGACGGGGCATGAACTCCGCGGATCCTAATAATCCGCCTTACCCCTCCGGGACTTTTTGAGCAGTTTCCGTTGAATGGCCTTTTTCTTCCGGTTAAGGATGGTGGAGGGCTTTTCATAATATTCCCGCTTTTTATATTCCCGAATGATGCCTTCTTTTTCTACCATGCGTTTAAACCGCTTGATAGCCTTTTCCAGCATCTCATTATCATCTACGATGATATGCGCCAACTAAATCACCTCCTTTCCGGCAGGGTCAGAATAAAGGGACGCCCTGCGGCGCCCTGGGAACTACAACTCATTCATTTTACCCAGAATGGCTTCTTTGTCAAGGATGGGCCGGGAGAGAAAGGCGTCGGGATCGGCGTTTTCCCCGGCCACCCGGATTTCCCAGTGGAGGTGGGGCCCGGTGGATAAGCCGGTGGAACCCGATTCGCCCAAGAGGGTCCCGGTGTCCACCAGGGTTTCCTCGGTTACCGCGATGGTATCCAGATGGTAATAAATGGAGTAAACCCCCGGAAGATGTTCCAGGATGACCGAATTGCCGGTGACAATACGGAACCGGGCCAGGACAACCCTGCCCGGGGCGCAGGCCCGGACGGGAGTACCCCGGGGAACCCCATAATCAACCCCCGCATGGATGGAGGTATCGCTTTTGCCGTTAACATAGCGGTATACCCGGCGATCCCCAAAAAAGCTGGTCCTCCGGGTGGAGCCCACCGGCGCCGTAAAGGGACCGGCGGCATAGATGTCTTTGCCGGTGTGGGAAATAATGGCCCAGAGGGCTTCGGATTCCGCGGTTTTTTGGGGGTCCGGGAGGGTCCGGATATCCGTGTTGTTCTGATCCAGCAAGATCTCTTCGCTGGCGAAGTCCCGGCCGGCAATGGTAAGGGGGACCTCGCCTATCAGCGTTGTACCCTCCTCCACCCGGATCAGGGCCGCCCCGGACCGCGCTGTGGAGGGAACCGCCAGCACCGCCGCCGCAACCGGCCGGCCCAGGGCGTCTACGGTCAGGGTAAAGAAGGGAGCCCTGCTTAAGCGCTGCCCCTGGGCATTGATAAGCGCCGCCCGCAGATTGGGATATTCCGCGTTCGAGCCCTCCGCGGGGACAAACCCGATGGTAAGCGGCTCTCCCGGCCGGGGGCTTTCGGGGATAAACACGATCCGGGATTCGGGCGACGGGCCGGGCCGGACCGGGGTATCCTGGGCCGGGGTTTGTCCCTCCTGGCCCGGTCCGGCCTGTTCCGGCCCGGGCCGGCCCTGGGGGGAGCGATCCTGGGCGGGTTCGGAATATGCCGGAAGACCCATGGAAAGGCAGAGCAGGGCCAGGATCAGCCATGCGGCCCTCCGCCTTTCCCCGCGGACCGGTACTATCATCATTACCTTAACCTGCCGCGGCTTTTCGTAGATCGGTAACGATGAGCTGGGGAATTTCGGTTCCGTTAAACCAGTTCCGGTTCAGGGTGAATACCAGGTCCACGGTGTCGGAGATATTAAAGTCCCGGCTTACCTTTTCCGCGGCCTGCCAATAGACCGCGGGCCACTTATGCTTTCCCGTGTCCAGGGTAAGTTTTACATGCTTGGCTTCGATCTTGCCCATAAAGTTGATGTCCGTAACTTTGAGCCCCCGGGCCATGAAGATAAGGGGGCCGTTCTCTTCCCCATAGGGCTCGAAACGATCCACCACCTTAAAAATATCCGGGGTCAGGTAGGAATGGGGAAGCTCCGCGTCTACCGTAACGGTCTCCTCGTCTTCATCATCCCCCAGTTCAATGGTGTATGCGGCGGTTTTAAGGCGCTCCAGAAAAGTTTCCCAGTTGGCTCTGTTCATGCTGAACCCCGCCGCAAAGTTGTGCCCCCCCCAATCGAGGAATAGATCCGCGCATTGTTCCAAGAGCCCCCGGAGATCGTAATTCCGGATGGAGCGGAGGGACCCGGTAAGGGTCTCCTCCCCCAGGGAAACCGCCAGGGCGGGGACCCTAAAGCGGTTCATCATCCGGTTTGCCATGATCCCCGTTATCCCCCGGTAGATATTTTCCCCCGCGGCCAGGACCAGCTTGCCGCCGTAGACCGGAAGGCTCTCCGCGGCCAGGGGTTCCACGGCGGCCCAGATATCGCCCCCCAGTTTTTTCCGGTCCTCGTTCATGGCGACTATCTCCGCGGCCAGCCGATCCCGCTCTTTGGGATCCCCCTGAAGCAGCAGGTTGACGGCCTTGTCGGGGCTGCCCATGCGGCCCGTGGCATTGATGGCGGGGCAGAGCTGCCAGGAAATTTCGCTGGTGCCAAAGCGCCGGCCCGCCAGGCCCAGTTTAAAGAGCAGGTCCGAAAGGCCCGGCCGGGGCTTTTCCAGCAGGGCCGCCAAACCGCAGCGGACGATGATGCGGTTTTCATCCCTTAGGGGCATTAGGTCCGCCAGGGTTCCCAGGGCCGCAAGCTGGAGGCTGGCGCTATCCTCCTCTGAAAAATGGCCCTCCCTCTTCTGTATAAAGGAAGTAAAAAGGTTGACAAAGACCTCTAGTTCCCCCAGGGGCTTGCCGGAATATTTGGCGATCCGGGAAAGTTCCTTGAGCCGGAGCAGGCTCTTTCCCAGGGTCTGGGGGATCACCTTGCCTATTTCCGGGGCTATATCGAGCAGGTGCACCTCCACGCCGGTCCCGAAGATCTTGGCCAGAACTTTTTTCTGCAGCGGGGCGTCCCAGGTAAGGATCTGCTGCCCCGCAAGAAAGCCGGGGAGCCTGGTCTCCCCAATGGCGGCCATGCCGGGGACCACCGTTTCGGTAAGCCGGTCCAGGATGGTAAGGTTACGCATCTTGACAATATCGATGATATAGGCGTCGTTCACCGGCTGGGTGTGGAGGAGGCAGATTGGCTGGCCGTAGAGTTCGCTTTTCAGGGCAAAGCGCAGGGCCGAAACCAGCTTGTAGACCACCCCGCAGCCGGCCAAATCCCGGAAGGGATACTTTGAATCGGCCCGTTTGGGGTTTACCATGGCCAGCGCCGGGGGCTGTTTTTCCTGGGGATTATGATGGTCGGTGATGATTACGTCGATCCCCAATTCATGGGCCCTTTGTATTTCCGCCACATTTGAGACCCCGCAGTCCACGGTAATGATCAGGGTCCCATAGGCGGCGGCGAAGTCCTCTACCGCCCTTAGGGAAAGGCCGTAGGGTTCATCCCCCAGGGGCAGCCGCCAGCTTACATCCATGCCCTGGCCGGCCAGGAACTCCGTCAGCAGCACGGTACTGGTAATGCCGTCCACATCCCGGTCGCCGAAGACCAGGATCTTTTCCCCCTCATCCCTGGCGGCGAGGATCCGGTCTACCGCGTCTTCCATGTCCGGCAGTTCAAAGGGATTCCGCAGGTGCCGGGGATCGTCTTCGAGGAAATACCGTATGTCTTCCCCCTCGGTAAGGCCCCGCCGGGCCAGAATAGAGGCGGTGAGCAGATCGCAGCCGTACTTTGCGGCCAGGTCTTTAACCAATTCCGGGGGAACATCTTTTTTTTCCCAATTCATCTTGATACGATTTCCTTTAATAGTAATTGCCGGGGCTGGGGAGGGCCGTCCCCGTATTCTACGGATTCCGCAAGCTGGGGAAGGGCGGCCTTGAGGCCCTCCCCGTCCTTGGCCCAGACGGTCATGATAGGATCCCCGGCGGCGACCCGATCCCCGCCCTTCCGGTGAAACTGTACCCCGGCGGTGGGGCTTACCGCATCCTCGGTGCGGTTCCGGCCGACCCCCAGGGCTACCGAGGCGTGTCCTACCTTCCATGCGTCGATCCGGGAAATGTAGGCGGATCTTTCGGCCCGCAGTTCTGCGGTAACCGGGGACCGGTACACGCCCCGGAGTTCCAGGAACCGCTTCACATCACCCCCCTGGCTGGCGATATTAGCCAGGAACAGTTCCCGGGGTTTCCCCCCCCGCAGGGCCTCTTCGCAGAGCCGGCGGCCCGCCTTGGGGTCCGGCGCCTTGCCCCCCAGGACCGCCATCCGGGCGGCCAGTTCCAGGGTAACTTCCATCAGGTCCGCGGGGCCCTTTCCCTCGAGGCAGTCCAGGCTTTCTTCAACCTCAAGGAAATTGCCCACCATGGAACCCAGGGGTTCGTTCATATCCGTAAGAAGGGCGATGATCTTCTTCCCCATCGCCGCCCCGGTATCTACCAGGGATTGGGCCAGCTTTTCCCCCTCCCGGGGCTCCTTCATAAACGCGCCGGACCCGTATTTTACATCCAGCACCAGGGCCTCCGCCCCTTCGGCCACCTTTTTGGAAAGGATACTGGCGGTTATCAGGGGGATGGATTCCACCGTGCCGGTCACATCCCGCAGGGCGTAGAGCAGCCGGTCCGCGGGTACGATGTCCTTGGTCTGCCCGGTCATGGCAAAGCCATCCCGGCGGAGAATTTCCCGGAATTCCTCCGGAGATAGATTGGTCCGATACCCCGGAATGGCCTCCAGTTTATCCAGGGTTCCCCCGGTATGTCCCAGGGCCCGGCCCGACATCATGGGGTCCCTGATCCCCAGGGAGGCGGCGATGGGAGCCAGGATAAGGCTGGTCTTATCTCCCACCCCGCCGGTGGAATGTTTATCCACAAAGGGCCCTTCAATCCCGGACAGATCCATGGTTCCCCCGGATCTGAGCATGGTTTCGGTCAGGGCCGCGGTTTCCCCGGGGCTCATACCCCTGAAAAAGACCGCCATAGCCCAGGCGGATACCTGATAGTCGGGAATCTCCCCCGCCACATAGCCGCCGATCAGGAACTCTATCTCCTGCCGGGAAAGTTCCCCTCCGGCCCGTTTGTTCATAATAACATCTACCGCACGCATGACTACTCCTTTCTGATGAGTATCCGGCCTTGCCCCTAAAGCAGGCGCTTTCGGCCTTACCCGTTTTTCAAGTCCCATGATATAAGCCGCCGGCCTAAGGCGGCGCTTAACAATTCCGTGGTCAGGGCCTTCGCCTGGCTAAGGGAGGACTCATCCAGGGTATACCGGGCCAGAAGGGAAGGCGCCAGGTCCTGGACTGCCCCAAGCCAGCGCCGGGCGCCGGGGCCCAGGGGCAGGGAAGCCTCTGATCCCGCCGGGGACAGCGGCCCCCGGGGCTGCTCCAAAATGCCGGGCAGGCCCGCGCAGGAGGGACAGAGCAGGACCCCCTCACGTTTTATATACCATAATAGTCCATCCCCGGCGGCTTCACAAGCACAGGAAGCGCAGCGGTTCAGTTCAGGCCTAAGGCCTAAGAGATCGAGCCAGTTCCATAAAAAATGGATAAAAATCCGCATACAGCAGGACTCGTCCGCCCCTTCCAGGGCGTCCAGGGCCCGGTCGGCCAGGGTAAGGGCCTCAACCCAACTGCCCCCGCCGCCGTGGGATGCCAGGATCGTCTCGGCTACCGCCGCCGCCGTGGTACTGCGCTCGTAGAGTTCCCGGATGCCGGGCCTCCAGGATTGGACATCAAAATCGGTTACCTTCCGGGAATCCCGGACCGGGTCATGATAGAGCCAGAGGGTTCCCCGGTGGAAGGGCGTTACATGGGCCCGGAGCCGGCTTTTCGGCCCCCCGAATACGGTGGCCCGGAGAATACCTTCCTCGGCGGTAAGAAAATAGGCTTCCCGGTTGGACTCTCCCGAAGACCGTACCCGGAGGACCAAGGCGGAATAGGTAAAACTACGGACCATAGAATATCCTAAACGTCGATAGATGAGGCAGTTCCAAAATGTCAGATTTTGGAACCAGCTCAGATGACTTGTATTTTATATGCCGTATGATACTATAATTAAATCGTACTATGCTATGCTCCGTGGGGAGCAAAAGGAAGTGTATCTCAAAATGGAAGAACGACGTTATTTTTTTACCTCAGAATCGGTTGGGGAGGGGCATCCCGACAAGCTCTGCGATCAAATATCCGATGCGATTTTGGACGCCTGTATAAAAGACGATCCCCAAAGCCGGGTTGCCTGTGAGACCTTCGCCTCTACCGCCATGGTGCTGATTGGGGGGGAAATAACCACCAATACCTTTGTTGATTTTCAGAGCATTGTCCGGGAAGTTGCAAAGGACGTGGGGTATACGGATCCCTCCTACGGGCTGGATTATCAGTCTATGGCGGTGTTGGATATGATCCACAGCCAGTCCCCGGATATTAGCCAGGGGGTTTCCGGTGACGGCCTTGATGAATACAAGGGGCTCCAGGGCGCCGGGGATCAGGGGATGATGTTCGGCTTTGCCTGTAATGAGACAGAGGAGCTGATGCCCCTGCCCATAACCCTGGCCCACAAGATCCTGAAACATGCGGCGGATCTGCGGAAGCGGAGGGTTATCAAGTGGCTCCGGCCCGACGCCAAGGGACAGGTAACGGTGGAATATGCGGGGCACAAGCCCCTCCGCATCGAGGGGGTTGTCCTGTCCCATCAGCATGATGACGGGGTCTCCTATGGGGAGATTAAGGAAACCCTGGTGGAAGAGGTAATAAAGCCCATCCTGGAACCCACGGGCCTTCTGGACGGGGATACCAAATATTTTATCAATCCCACGGGCCGTTTTGTTATAGGCGGTCCCTTTGGCGATACGGGTCTTACGGGACGGAAGATCATCGTAGATACCTACGGCGGCATGGGCCGCCACGGGGGGGGCGCCTTCTCCGGCAAGGACCCCACCAAGGTGGACCGGTCCGCCGCATATATGGCCCGGTATGTGGCCAAGAACATCGTCGCCGCGGGGCTGGCAAAGCGCTGCGAAGTCGAATTGGCCTATGCCATCGGCGTTCCCTTCCCGGTTTCCGTTATGATCGACACCTTCGGAACCGCGGCGGCGGCGGAGAAACGCATTGAGGAGGCCGTGTCCCAGGTCTTTGATCTATCTCCCTCGGGGATCATCACCGCCCTGGATCTCCGGCGTCCCATCTACCAAAGGACCGCCGCCTACGGCCACTTTGGGCGGGATGAATTTCCCTGGGAAAAGACCGACAAGGCAAGGGATCTGCGGCGCATCGTGGGCGCCTAGCCACCGGCGGGGGGCGGGATTTGGAGTACGAACTTTTGCGCCGATCCATTCACGGCGCCGCGGAAGCGTCCTTTTCCCGGTCCGGCGGGCCCGGCGGGCAAAATGTAAACAAGGTCAACACCAAGGTTACCCTGAGGCTCCGTGTGGGCCGCCTGGAGGGGCTTTCCGAAGGGGAACAGCGCCGCCTGCGGGAGGTCCTTGCCCCCCGGATCAGCGGGGAGGACGAGATTATCATCTTCTCCGATGAGGAGCGATCCCGGCGGACCAATCTGGAGCGGGCCCATGCCCGGCTGGAGGCCCTGATCATCGCCGCGGCCCGGCTCCCCAAGGTCCGGCGGCCCACCGCCCCCTCCCGGACCGCCCGGGAAAACCGGCTCAAGGCAAAACACCTCCACGGCCTAAAAAAGGCCTCCCGCCGTCTTTCCCCGGACGAGTAGGAAGAAAGAGGGGAAGAGATCGTTTTTCCCTCAAGAATTCCGGCTAATTCGGCGGCTTTCTGCCTTGTAACCGCCGCCTTCACCATCCGGAAATGTCCGGGGATCCGGCAAAGACGGCGAACACATGGAAGCGTCCATGCCAGAGAATGTGCGGGGCCTTTTGGAACCGTACAAGAGGCGGACAGCATGACGAGGAATTGTATGTTAAAATTCTATTCGCCGAGAATAGAAAAAAAAAATTTAAAACATTTTCCGTTAAATACTTCAATATTTGAACAAAAAAATGGTCCGGACAGAACATCTGAAAGGGGCCATTTATATTCCCGCGTCCCCATAGCGGGGCCTAATCCTGGCCTGGCCCTTCCGCTTAGGCCCGGCTCGGTTTTCCAAGGGCATAATGCAGGGAGTGAGGGACCGTCCATGCTCCGGCTGGGAATTATCCGGTCCGCCGGGCTGTCCGTTCCGGACCGGCGCTTCTCCACCGGAAACAGCCCCGGTGGCCGCCGCCCCGCCGGGCCCGGTAAAGCCGGGGGTAAACCCGGAGCCGTATACCGCAGGTGCGGCGGAGGCCGGCGGATCTTCCGCCTGCATTGAGGTCCCTTCCTCCGTTTCAACGCCGCGCCTTTCACCATCAATCTGTTCGGGGATCACCGGGGCTTCCGGAGAGGAACCGTCCCCTTGCTCCGCCGGCGGGTCCAGCCGTGGGAGGGTATTCTTCCCGGATCTGCTCCCCCCGGTATTGGCGGGCAGGGAAGAGGGGGCCGGCCCCTGTTCAGCCGCAGTCCTCGCCGCCCTGGTGGAAGAAACCGTGGACAGGGAGGCTTCGCTGGCCGTATAGGTAAGCCGGGCGGAAGAAAAATCTATCCGGTTACCTGCCGCCGGCGGGGTGGAGCTAAGCGCAGACGCGGCGGGCGGATTGACCGCGGGGATGCGGGCGCTGCTTTGCCCCGCGCCGGCGGAACTGTTTCCGGTATCTGTCCTGGCCGGTGAAGCCGGAGCGCCCGGGGAGAAGGGCCTGACGCTGGGGGAGGGCGGAAGAATAGAAACGGTGATTGTACCCCCCGTATTGGTAACATAGAATGTTACAGGGGAGGATGAATAACCCACCAGATCATCTACGGTGAGCGTATATGTATCGGTGGAACCGGAGGCGGGAACATCGGTTGTATCGATCTCGATTGAGTAGTTATTGGATGAAACCAGCGCAAGGGTAAATGATGTTAGGGCAACGGAATTCTTTTCAAGAACAGCGGAACTTGTGTCGACGCCGGAACCGTTCTCGGTAATGGTAAAGCTCGATATGGTATATGGACCGCTGCCTGTAACGGTGGATAAGGCCGTCGTTGTTATGACAGGCGCGGCGGTATCCAGGGTTATGGTGTCGCTTCTGCCGCTTATTGTCCCGGTCTTCCCAGCCTGGTCTTCGGTCTCAATGACGCTTACCGTCTTTAGCCCGTCCCCGCTTGCCAGGCTCCCGCTGATGGTCAGGGTTATGTCTGAACCCTTCAGGTCGCTGCTGACTGGCAGGGTCAGAAGGCCCGTGGTGTCATTAAACCCGATGGATGTGATTGTAGCAGCTCCCGCCTTTACCCCGCTGATCGCACTCAACTGACCGGGCCCAAACTTCAGGGACTTGAGG
>JAISOR010000068.1 GCA_031275535.1 Treponema sp.
CCGCCGGTCAGGACCCGGAGGGGGAACACCAGGGCGAACTCGCTGTACGAACCCCGGCGGGATTTAAGGGAAAGTCTGCCGTTCAATTCTTTTACCCTGGCCTTTACCAGAGAAAGCCCGACCCCCTTTCCGGCAACCCTGTCGGGATTGTCGGCGGTAGAAAAGCCGGAATGAAAGATGAGCGACACCCGATCCCGTTCGTTCAGAGTATCGGCCTTTTCCTTAGTGATAATACCCGCCTTTACCGCCCGCTGCCTGATCTTTTCGCCGTCGATTCCGGCGCCGTCGTCCCGGTAGACGATGCGCAGGTCGGAACCCTCGGCCTCGGCCCGGATGCTGATGAGGCCGCTTTCGGCCTTCCCCGCCTTGCGGCGCTGCTCCGGTTCCTCGATGCCATGGTAGATGGAATTCCGTACCAGTTGAACCAGAATATCCTTTAAGGCCTTGTGCTTTTCCGGTTTAAATACCCGGTCCTCCAGGCCAGTCACCGTAAGCTCCACCTGTTTCCCGTAGCGGCCGGCAAGCCGCCGGGCCATCTGTTTAAGGGAGTCTTCCATAAGGCCGGTCCTGGCGCCGGTCTCCGATCGGAGGGCCTCCGAAAGGGCAAGCCATTTGTGCACAATGGCGTTGAGCCGTTCCAGGCTTGAAAGCAGGTCGGAGCAGGAAAGTACCAGGGGCAGAAAATCCTCCCCCGCCGGTTCCTTCATGTTCCGGATTGCCATGATTTTCTGTTCCAACTGTTCCGCCTGATCGGCCAGGAAGTCCAGGGCCAAAAGTTCCGCATCCCCCTTGAGGGAGTGGGAATGGCGGAAGATACTATCCAGCCGTTCCCGGTAACCACCGCCGGAATTCTCCCGGGCGTCTCCGGCGGTGCGGAGTCCCTCGTTGATCGCCTCGGCATCCTGTCTCGCACTTTCAAGAAAAGCCAGGAGGGTCTCGGGCTCCACATGGAGGATCTTCTGGAGCATCTCCATCTCCTGACGGCTTTCGTTTCTGGTCTTTTCAATTTCCTCCACCAGCGCCGTCCGTTCCGTCAGATCCCGGACCACCACAAAGAGCCGCTCCACCCCGGCATCCCCCAGCCGCCGAAAATCGAATTCCAGATGCCGCTCGATAAAGCCCCCGGCAAGATCATCAAACCAGGCGGTAACTTCCTTTAGGGGGTTCAGCTTTTCCACATACCGCCAGGGGATATCCGGCGTAAAGGCCGCCTCAAAAAATTCCCCCGCCGCGGACCGGGCCTTTTCGTCCAGAAAAGCGCCGAAGACCTCCATCACCTCCAGCCCTGCCAGGTCCGTCCGCCGGAAGATCGTTTCCAGGGAGGAGGAGTAATAGGGGCCAACCCTGAGCGACGCGTCCAGCAGGAAGAGGCCGTCGCTGACATTTTCCAGGATGTTGAGGTACTCCCGCTTTTCGACAGTCCCCTCCTGGAGCTTGTCCAGCACCGAGTTATACATCCCGGCGATCTGTCCCGTTTCGGTAAAGGGCTCCTCCGGGGCCCGCAGGGTAATATCCCCGGTCCGGGCCTGAACATCCAGGACGGTAAAGAGATCGTGGATCTCGGTGCTAACCCCATGCTCCGCCTTGTTGAGCCCCTCCACTTCATGCTCCATGGTAACCCGAATGGGACGGAGCCTGTTCAAAAGCAGCATGAAGGGGTACGCAAGGCCCAGGGCCAGAAGGCCGCAGGCAAGGATCCCGATCCCCTGGATACGGATCTGCCCAAGCCGGGAAAGGCCGGTCCCCAGCAATTCCGGGTCCCCAAAGATCCCCACCGCCAGGGTTCCCCAGATTCCCGCCGCAAGATGTACCGGAATAGCATCCACCGCATCATCAATCCTGAGCCGTACCAAAACCCTGGAGGCCCCCAGCATCACCAGTCCCCCAATGCCGCCGATGATCACCGACTGGGTTTCGTTGACGGCGTGGCAGTTGGCGGTCACCGCCACGAGCCCCGCCAGGGACCCGTTGAGTACCAGCCCCACCTCGGGCTTTTTGGCGGTGAACCAGCCCGCAGCTAAAGTAAAAACCATGCCCGCCGCACCCCCCAACATGGTCCTAAGGATGATCCCCGGCACCGCATCATTCGCCGCCAGGGTGCTGGAGCCGTTAAAGCCTATCCAGCCAAACCAGAGGAGAAAGACCCCCAGAACCGCCATGGGTATGGAAGAACCGTTGATGGGTCTGACCGTCCCGTCATCACCAAAACGGCCCGTCCTGGGACCGATGATGAGGAGTATGGCCAGCGCAATCCATCCCCCCATGCTGTGGACCACCGTGGAGCCCGCGAAATCCACAAAGCCCCGTTTTGCCAGCCAGCCCGAGGGAAGCCCCTCAAAGGCGCCGCCCCAGGCCCAATGCCCAAAGATGGGATACACAAAGGCCGAAAGGAGGATCGTGGAAATAATGTAGGAACTAAACCGCATCCGTTCCGCCACCGCCCCGGACACGATGGTCGCGGAGGTACTGCAGAACACCGCCTGAAAGAGCAGAAACACCGCGGGCCATACCGAAGGGGGATTAAAAAGGAAAAAACTGGTCCCCAGCATTCCCCCCAGGCTAAGGCCGAACATGAGGCCGAAGCCGGCGATCCAGAACACCATGGTGGAAATGCCGTAATCGGTCAGGTTCTTTATCGCCACATTGATACTGTTCTTTGACCGGGTCAGCCCCGATTCCACCATGGCAAAGCCGGCCTGCATCATAAACACCAGGGCGCTCCCGATGATTATCCAGATATAGTCAAGGCTTGTTCTTTCCATGGCCTACTCCAACCCCACCGCCAGATGGGAGGTGTGTTCCTTCCATTTAATAGGGATCACAAAAACCGGCGGCTTGAGCCTCATGCTGATATTGTCTATCTTGCCCTTTAGAATGATGGGAACCGATATGAGAAAGGAGGACCCGAAGATCTCCCGCATATTTCCCGCAATGGTATTGGTCATTTCTCCCACCAGGTCGTTAAGGGCGTCGTCGTCCAGGTCCTCTCCCCCCAGAATAAATTTGCCAAATTCGGCCAGGAGTTCCCTGCCGGCGGTATAATACACCCCGCCCCGGCGGGTCCCCGAGATGCCGATGACGCCGGTAAAATCAAAAACCGGATCCCCCTCGCGCTTGATATAGGGCAGGCCCATGACGGCGGGGACCCCGGTGACGTTGAGGAAATATTCGGTCACGATTTTGATGATGGGCTTCAATTCGCCTTCGGTCATGACGCGCCCCCCAGGACATCCTCAATTTCCCTTTGCAGTTCCGCCGCGGTAAAAGGTTTGGGAAGGAATCCTTTGGCTCCCTTTTTCAGGGCCTGCAGGCCCGTAACGGAATCTTTCAGCGCGGAGATAATCAGGATTTTGGCCTCCGGCTTTATGGCCAGCATCTTTTCCAGGCAGGTAAGGCCGTCCATCCTGGGCATGGTAATGTCCAGGGTCACGAGGTCGGGCAGAAATTGGGAAAAGAGCCGCAGGGCGGTCTCCCCGTCCGCCGCGGTCCCCACCAGAGTAAAGCGCTTGGCTTCCAGGTACTTCTCAATCGCCCTTCGCATAATGTTGGAATCATCCACAATGAGTAGCTTCATAAAAACCCCTTAGGCCCGGCATCCCGAGCCTGTTCATCCTATCGTATGCAAATTTATGCATAAATATATAATATTATGTATTTTTATACAATTATGGAATTCGTGTCAATACTTAGCGATTAAATCCCTGGGCAAAAGCGTTTACTCTTTATCCGGGATACTCTAAATGAAAACACCGGTACGGTGAGGAAATTCCTTGGGGTCCTGGCGGCTGTCAAAGCCATAGGGGACCCCCCAGAGGGTCCCCCCTATGGCTTTGACACCGGACCTTGGTCCGATGCCACCCCACCATGGTTTTCTCCACCGTACCGGTGCATTTCTCCGGGGTATCCCGGATACACGGCCAAATTTGCCCGGCCTTTCCTTATATGGGGGAAGAAGGGGTTCCTCGCATAATACGACTGCCAATCGGCGGATTTCTCCGCCCCACGCGACACTTTCTTTCCCCTTCCTCACACTTCCAAAAAAGATTCCAACTCGTTCCGTATTTCTTTTACCGGATCCCCGGCGGCGGAAATCCATTTAACCCCGGGGATCGAGGCAAAATAGGTGAGCTGCCGCTTGGCATACCGGCGGCTGTTCCGGGCAACCAGGGCCTCCACCCCGGCGAGATCCCCGGAGATCCGCCATTCCCCCGGAGCCGTTTCCACAAAAAATTCCTTATATCCAATAGCCCGCAGTCCCGGGTCCGCCGGTCCGTATCCCGCGTCCCGGAGCCGCCGGACCTCTTCGGGAAGGCCCCGGCGGAACATGAGGGCGCACCGTTCATTAATGCGCCGGTAAATAAGCTCCCGTTCCCGGTCTATCCCCAGAAGGAGGAAACGGTAATGGGGACGGCTGCCCCCGGAACTGGCCCCCCCGGACCGGGGGTATGAACTGAGGGGGCGGCCGGAAAGCCGGAATACCTCCAGGGCCCGGAGGAGCCGGTACTCATCATGAAGATGGATCCGGGCGGCGCTCTGGGGATCCCGGAGGGCCAGTTCCTCCGCCAGGGGGACAATACCCCCGGTTTTAAGCTCCTCTTTTAGCTGCCGGCGGATACCCTCATCCGATGGGGGGGCCTCGGGGAGGCCCTGGACAAAATTGAGGAGGTAAAACCCGGTGCCCCCGGAAACCACCGGCAATTTCCCCCGCCGGTTTATGTCCACCGCCGCAGCGTCGGCCAGGCGGACAAATTCACCGGCGTTAAACTGTTCGTTGGGGTTCCGGATGTTAATAAGATGGTGGGGAAGGCGGGAGCGCAGAGCCGCCCCGGGTTTCGCGGTCCCAATGTCCATACCCCGGTATACCTGCATGGAATCGGCGGAGATTATCTCCGCGGAACAGGGGGGGGCTTCTCCGGCAAAAAGGTCCTCCAGCATTTCGGTCTTGCCCGAAGCGGTGGAACCAAAAAGCAGAACCAGCGGAATAGGGGGAACGGGCGGCATGGCCCTTTTATTCTTCCAGACGGAATTCGACCTGCCTGGTAAAAACCTGATTGGCCGCAAGGGAAACTACCTTGCCGTCATTCAACTCTATTTCCGGATCCTTCAACATGGAAAGCTGATAGGAACGGCGGGACGCAGCGGAGGTAATTTCGTACATATTACCATCGTACTCGATCAGTTCTTCTAAAGGGAATATCATGCTATAAAGTTTATCTGGTATGTGGGTTTTTGTAAAGACGGACGGACGAACGGACGAAAGGCCGGACAAAAGCGTTTACTCTCTATCCGGGATACATTACAGGAAATGCACCGGTACGGCGAGGAAATTACTTGGGGTCCGGCCTGATGCCTTATTCGGAACAGCGGCTTTTATGGGGCCTAAAGAACCCGCTTGCGCGGGGGAGATGCTGCCTTTTTTCATCAACACGTTATCACGTGCTTTTCAGGG
>JAISOR010000088.1 GCA_031275535.1 Treponema sp.
CTTCACGGTAACCGCTTCTCTGGGGAATGTCTCGGTTTTGGAAGGTTTAATCGAGGTAGATGTTCTGGTTATCCGGGAGGGGGATCTGCTTAGGGTCCAGGTCCCGTCAATAGTTTTCAGCGCCAATGCGGGGACCTTTGACGGCCTTGCCCCGGACATAGCGGAAAACAACGAGCGCATTCTTCGGCGTATTGCGGCGGTCCTCAACAAATTTGTCACCTACCAGGTCAAGGTCGAAGGCCATGCGAATCCCACAGCCCGGACAGCCCGGGAAGCAGCGAGGGAGGAAGCCAACGAACTACAGCCCTTGAGCGAACTGCGGGCAAAGGCCGTGGTAGGTAAATTGATCGAGTTTGGCGTAGCCGCCAACCGTCTTAGCTATGTAGGCATGGGCGGTACCCGTCCGGTGATCCAGTTAGATGATCGGGACAACTGGTGGAAAAACCGCCGGGTTGAATTTATCCTGATCCGGTAAGGACCCGCGTAAGAATAAAATGCCATGCATTTTATTCTAATTGCTTATATAGTAAGGAAATAAGATGACCAATAGGTCGTCTTATTTCTACGCGGGTCCTAAATATCCGGGCTGTCCCCCAAAGGGACAGCCCCTTTTATCTTTGTTTTCCCGCTCTTATTGGGGCAGGATGATGGCGTTCACCTTAAGGCTCCGTTCGGCCACCGCCCGGTCTACCATCTCCTTAGAGACCTTTCCCCGCTGCCGGGGATGGGGGGGGGCGTCGCCAATAAGGATGATGAGCCGGGATTCCCCGGTCCAGGGGAACTTTTGGGCCGCCTCGTAGAGGGCCTCATAAACCACTTCGGGGATATCCCGGCCGCCCCCAACCCGGATAGCCTGTAAGGTTTTGCGGAAACCCTCAAAATCACCGGTAAAGGGAACAATACGGGTAAGGTATTCCTCGTAATAATCCTTATACAGAACCATCCCGATCCTGAACCGGGGAAACCCCGAAATCATGCGCTCCAAGAGGGGGATAAGCTGCTCCCGAATCGCGTCAATATCGTCCTTCATGCTGCCGGTGGTGTCCAAACACAGGACCAGATCCAGGATCTTCCCCCTTTCTTCTTCCAGAATAAGGCCGATCTTATCCACCAGATCGGCCGCCCCGGTGGAGTAGATCAGGTCCCCCTTGCCGGCGGCGCTTATCTCCCGAAAGGCCTCAACCGTATCCTTCATAAAGTTTCCCTCCGGCGGCCCCTCCAGGGGCCTCTGGGTCACCCGCAGGATAAAGGGATTATCCCGAAAGGCGCCCCGGTAATCCCCGTAGGGCAGGGCAAAACTGCGTATATTCAGGTAGGTCCCGTCCACCACATAGACCTCGCCGTGACGGGTCCCGGGGTACCCATAGTTGAGAATATAGGGGATATATATATGGAAGCTCTGTCCCCATTCAGCATCCCCCTCGGGGCTCGAATCAATGAGGGACCAGATCGCGCTTTCCCGGGGGATGGGGACGCCGTCCAATAGACGGATCTCATCCCCGTTGACCGCGTTCCAATCCGGGGACCGGTAGGCATAATTATCCGCCCGCAGGGTGGGATCCCTGGTGGACTCCGTAAGGAGTACCGACGAAATGCCCGGTTTCTTCCGTATAAAAAGATGAAAGCCCCCGTCCACCCGCTGCTCAATCCGTAAATCGCCGGGGCCCAGGGATAGATCCTGGCCATAACCCTGCCCAATACCCAGGGCCACAAGGACAAGGAAAAAACTTTTTTTCTTCATGTTTTTAATATCGGTCTAATAGAAAAATTGAAAATATCCCTCTTTAATGCTTGCTTTCTTTTTTATTATGCTATATATTCAAAACAAATCCGAAAGAACTTCGAAAGAGAAAGGAAATGATTGCGGATCTGAATGAAAGGGAACGGACTATCCTCGAACGGCTTTCTGCGGAAGGGTCCGTTACGGTGACTACCCTGGCCCAGGATCTGGGTTTGTCGGAGGTAACCATCCGGGGAGATCTAAAAACCCTGGAAGACAAGGGATGGCTCAACCGTACCTGGGGAGGGGCGGCGCCGGTGATGCACCGCTATATCCTGGAACGCCAAAAGGAACGGCAGGAACAGAAGAACGCCATAGCCCGGGCCGCAGCGGATCTGGTTCAGGATGGGGACGTGATCATGATCGAGGCGGGGACTACCACGGCCCTGGTGGCCAGGTACCTGGCGGGAAAACGGGACATCCATATCGTAAGTAATTCAACCCTGGTTTTTTCCTATGCCCGCATGAACCCGAATCTCCAGATTACCATGACCGGCGGTGAATTCCGGCGGCCCACCGAATCCCTGGTGGGCCCTATCGCCCTCCAAACCATTGCCCGGCTTAATGTCCGGCTGGCCTTTGTGGGGACCGATGGCTTCACCCTGGAACGGGGCATCACCACCCATCTGATGGAAGGGGCGGAGATTGTCAAGGCCATGAAGGCCCACGCCCAAACCACGGTTCTGGTGGCGGATTCCAGCAAATACGGAAAGATCGGTTTTACCAGCGTCCTGCCCTTGTCGGATATGGACCTGATCCTGACCGACGGAGAACTGGAGGATGGGGCGGCGGGGAAATTAGCCGAGGCGGGAGTACGGGTGGAACGGATAAAGGGCAGCCGGGAGCATGAACCCGGGAACGTAAAAACATAGAACGGCGGCGGCGATTCCGCCGCCTTAGATAGGAGTGATTATGGCGCATGTTTTGATAATGCCCCGGCAGGGGAATACGGTGGAATCCTGTATCATCGTTGAGTGGAAGGTTAAGGAAGGGGACACGGTGAGTGCCGATACCGCTATTTGCGAAGTGGAAACCGACAAGGCAACCTTCGAGGTCCCCGCGGGGGAACAGGGGCTGGTTCTAAAGCTGCTCCGGGCCGGGGGCGAGGATGTGCCGGTCCTGGAACCCATCGCGGTAATTGGACAGGCCGGGGAAGACTGGGCCGCCGCCCTGGGAAAGGCGGATGCCGGCTCTGTCCCCGTTTCGGCTTCTCCCGGCGGGGAACAGTCCGCCCCGATGCCGGCCTCCGGGGGACAGGGCCCGAACATCGCGGAACCGGCGGCCCCTTCATGGGGGCAGGGCCCGAACGCCGCCCGGATGCCGGGGGAACGGCTCCCGGTGTCCCCCCGGGCGCGGAATTTAGCGGATAAGGAAGGCATCTCCCCCGCAGGCATCCCCGGCTCCGGTCCCGGCGGGCGGATAATTGAACGGGATATAGCGGCGGCCCTGCAATCCGGGCCCGCCCTGACCGCGGCGGCCAGGGCGGATCTGCGGGGGAACGGCGGTGCCGCCGGGGGGAGCCTCCCGCCGGAAGGCTCGGGGCTGGCCGGCAGGATCACCGCCGGAGATCTGGCCGGGGCCGGAGGGACCGGGGCCGCAAAACCCGCGGCTGCGGAGAAGGCCCCGCCCCGGATACCGGACCTGGGAGAAGGGGGCGTCACCGAAACCCCCATCAAGGGGATCCGCAAACTTATCGCGGACCGGATGTTCCAATCCCTGGCGGAAAGCGCCCAGTTTACCCTGAATGCGGCGGCCCCGGCGGTGCGGCTCCAGGAACTTAGGGCCCGGATGAAGGGAAGCGGCGAAAGCCTGGGACTCTCCAACATAACGGTCAACGATCTTGTCCTCTTTGCGGTTTCCCGGACCCTCCCCCGCTTCCCCTTTATGAACGCCCATAAGATCGGGGATACCCTCAAAACCTTTGAACGGGTTCACCTGGGGATGGCGGTGGATACCCCCAAGGGCCTGATGGTACCGGTGATCCGAAACGCCAACCTCCTCTCCCTTAGACAAATCTCCGGGGAGGCAAAACGGCTGGCCTCGGCCTGCCAAAATGGAGGCATAGGCCCCGATGAACTTTCGGGGTCCACCTTTACGGTAACCAACCTGGGAAGTTTGGGGGTAAGCGGTTTTACCCCGGTACTCAACGCCCCCGAGGTAGGCATCCTGGGCGTCTGCGGCATAGAGCTAAAGCCCCTGGCCGGGACAGGCGGTGAGGTGAGCTTCCTGCCCCATATCAGCTTTAGCCTGACCATCAATCACCAGGTGGTGGACGGCGCCCCTGCGGCCCGGTTCCTCAAGGCCCTGGGAGACACGGTGGCCGATATAGATCTCTGGTTCGTGTAAATAAGGAGGAGCCATTGTACGACGTTATCATAATCGGAGCCGGGCCCGGGGGATACCTTGCGGCGGAACGGCTGGGCCACGCAAAGAAAAAGGTTTTGTTAATAGAAGAACAATACCTGGGAGGCACCTGCCTTAATGTGGGATGTATTCCCACCAAAACCCTGCTCAATTCGGCCAAACAGTATGTCCATGCCCGGGAAGCGGAAAAGTTCGGCGTTACCGTTAAGGGAGTATCCTTCGACTGGGGGGATATTCAGAAGTGGAAAAACGAGGTCGTAGAAAAGCTCCGGGCCGGGGTAAGCGCCCGGATGAAGCGTTTTGCCGTGGATGTGGCCGCCTGTACGGGGGAGATCCTGAGCCCCCCCAGGGGCGGCGTTCCGGGAAAGGTCCGGGTAAAACCGGGCGCCGGAGGGACCGAAGAACACGAGGGCAGGACGATTCTGGTATCCACCGGCTCTGTCCCCGTCCTGCCCCCTATTCCGGGGGCCAGGGATAACCCCGAGGTGGTGGACTCCACGGGGCTCCTTTCCATCGGGAAGGTCCCCAAGCGGCTGGCGGTCATCGGCGGGGGGGTCATTGGGGTAGAATTCGCCGGCCTGTTCTCCGCCCTTGGGTCGGAGGTCCGGGTCATCGAAATGATGGACGAAATCATCCCCTTTATGGATAAGGAACAGGCTCCCCTGTTCCGCCGGGCCATGAAATCGGGGCAAAAACCGGGGGTCGAGTTTAACCTGGGCTGTAAGGTTGGGCAGATTGAGGGGGCCTCGGTCGTTTTTACCCCCAAGACGGGGACCACGGAAAAGCTCGAAACAGACCTCGTCCTCATGGCGGTGGGCCGGCGGCCGGTACTCACGGGCTGGGGCGCGGAGGCGGCGGGGCTGGACCTAAGCCCCAAGGGGGTCGCCGTGGACGACCGGATGCGGACCAATGTACCCGGTATCTGGGCCGCGGGGGATGTGACCGGCCGGAGCCTCCTGGCCCATTCGGCATACCGTATGGCGGAGGTGGCGGTGGCGGATATTCTTGCCTGCCTGGATGGGAAACCGCCGGCGGCAAACCGGATGCGGTACAACGCCGTGCCCTGGGCGGTTTACGGCATCCCCGAAGCCGCGGGGGTGGGAATTACGGAGCAGGAGGCGGAAGCCCGGGGCATCGCCGTCCTTACGAGCTCTGTCCCCATGCGGGTCTCCGGCCGTTTTGCCGCGGAGAACACCTTTGCCGGCCAGGGGGCGGTCAAGATCATCGCCGACGCCCTGAGCCGGCGGATCCTGGGGATCCACGCGGTGGGGGCCTATTCCTCGGAGTTTATCTGGGGAGGGGCGGCCCTGATAGAACAGGAACTTCGGATCGAAGATGTCAAAGAGCTCATATTCCCCCATCCCACGGTCTGCGAATTGATCCGCGACGCGGTTTGGGAACTATAACGATACTAATCGGCAAGGAGAAGAACAATGCCAAAATCACTGTTGATAGACCCCATGGAAGTACGGAAACCGGAGATGCTTAAAATCAAGGATATTCCGGTTAATCAGTATAAGGGTGATATAAAGAAGGAACTGGGCCTCTACGGAAAGGACCGGCTTAAACGGATATGGTACGACATGGTTACCATCCGGGAGTTCGAGACCATGCTCAATACCTTTAAGACCATGGGAACCTGGAATGGGATCGAGTACAACCACAAGGGACCGGCCCATCTTTCCATGGGGCAGGAAGCCTCCGCGGTGGGTCAGTGCGTAAACCTGGGGGTGGAGGACTATATTTTTGGGAGCCACCGGAGCCATGGAGAAATTCTGGCCAAGTGTTATTCCGCGGTGTGGCAGCTCTCGCAGGATGCCCCGGGGGAGAAAAAACTGGAGGCCATCATGAAGGGCTTCCTGGACGGAGAGACCCTGCGGGCGGCGGAGAAGATCCCCTATAACAACCTAAAGGACCTGGCGGAAAATTTTGTCCTCTACGGGACCCTGGCGGAGATCTTTGCCCGCCAGGCGGGATTCAACCGGGGGCTGGGGGGCTCCATGCACGCCTTCTTTACCCCCTTTGGCTCCATGCCCAATAACGCCATCGTGGGGGGCTCCGCGGATATCGCCACCGGGTCGGCCCTGTACAAGCGGATCAACAAAAAGCCGGGGATTGTGATCGCCAACATCGGGGACGCATCCATGGGCTGCGGGCCGGTCTGGGAGGCCATGATGATGGCAGCCATGGATCAGTACCATACCCTTTGGCCTAAGGCGGCCGGGGGAGCGCCCCCCATCCTCTTCAACTTCTTCAACAACTTCTACGGCATGGGGGGACAGACCTCGGGGGAAACCATGGGCTATGGGTTCATGGCCAGGGTCGGAGCGGGGGTCAACCCGGAGAACATGCACGCCGAAAGGGTGGACGGCTACAGTCCCCTGGCGGTGGCGGAGGCCATTGCCCGGAAGAAAAAGCTCCTCCTGGACGGCAAGGGACCGGTGTTGCTGGACACCCTGACCTACCGGATATCCGGCCATTCCCCCTCGGACGCTTCCAGTTACCGGAGCCCCGAGGAAATAAAGCTCTGGCAGGAGGCGGATTCCATCAACGCCTACGGCGCCTACCTGGCCGAAAACGGCGTCGCCACCCAGGGGGAACTGGATTCCCAGCGGGCCCTGGTTCAGGCAAAGCTCCTGGAGGTGGTAAAGCTGGCCACGGACAACGCCGCCTCGCCCCGGCTGGGGGAGGGTTTTATCGAGTCGGTGATGTTCTCCAACGGCAGGATCGAAAAGATGGAAGACCGGGAAGCGGAACTGTCCCAGCCTCCGGAGGAGAATCCCCGGATAAAGGCCCTGGCGGGAAAGGCCCGGTACGGTTTTGAAGCCGATGGAAAGCCGGTTTCCAAGAACAAGGCCTTCCAGTACCGGGACGCCCTCTTTGAGGCCCTGGTCCACCGTTTCTCCATCGATCCCACCCTGGCGGCCTGGGGAGAGGAGAACCGGGATTGGGGGGGAGCCTTCGCGGTGTACCGGGGCCTTACGGAGCTTTTGCCCTATAACCGGCTCTTCAACAGCCCCATTTCCGAGGGGGCCATCGTGGGCGCCGGGGTCGGCTATGCCCTTTCCGGCGGCCGGGCGGTGGTGGAACTAATGTACTGCGATTTTATGGGCCGGGCGGGGGACGAGATTTTCAACCAGGCCTCCAAATGGCAATCCATGTCCGCGGGGCTCCTCAAGATGCCCCTGACGGTCCGGGTTTCGGTGGGAAATAAATACGGGGCCCAGCACAGCCAGGATTGGGCCGCCCTGGTGGCCCATATCCCCGGACTCAAGGCCTATTTCCCCGCCACTCCCTATGATGCCAAGGGCATGCTCAACCTGGCCCTGCGGGGGACAGACCCGGTGATCTTCTTTGAAAGCCAGCTCCTCTACGACATGAGCGAACAGTTCGAAAAGGGCGGCGTTCCCGAGGGCTACTATGAAGTCCCCGAAGGGGAGCCGGTCATCCGGAAACAGGGGAAGGACATTACCATAGCCACCCTGGGGGCGACCCTCTATAAGGCCCTGGAGGCGGCGAAAAAACTGGAAGCCGATTACGGCCTTTCGGTGGAACTTATAGACCTTCGGTTCATCAATCCCTTAAACTATGAAAAGATCATCGAATCCGTTAAAAAGACGGGGAAGCTGCTGCTGACAAGCGACGCGGCGGAACGGGGGTCCTTTCTCCACACCGTGGCCAGTAACATCCAAACCATGGCCTTTGACTATCTGGATGCCCCGGTTACGGTGGTGGGGAGCCGGAACTGGATAACCCCGGCGGCCGAAATGGAAGAATACTACTTCCCCCAGGTTAACTGGATCATCGACGCCATCCATGAACGGGTATTGCCCCTACAGGGATACCGTCCGGTAACGGTGCAAACCACCCTGGATCTGATCCGCAGAAACCGTTTAGGGGTATGAGAGGTAGAAAAACGCGAAGGGTATGAAAAACTACGAGATCACCATCAACGATCCCCGGGCGGATCCACAGGAACGGCTTGGCGCGCTCAGGGCCCTGGAAAGGGAGTCTCCCCCGGGGGGAAAAACAACGGGGGAGATAAACAACCACATCCACACGATTTACAGCTTTAGCCCCTATACACCCAGCATGGCCGCGCTGCGGGCCCGGCAGGCGGGGCTTGAAGCGGCGGGATCGGTGGATCATGATTCCATCGCCGCGGCGGAGGAGATGATCGCCGCCTGCGCGGAACTAGGCATAGGGGGCTGTGTGGGCTTCGAGGTCCGGGTAAGTTTCAAGACCGGGGCCGACGGCAGGCCCGGCCCCTTCGCGGACCGGAAGATCAACAACCCCGATTCGGCGGGCCTGGTCTACATGACCGTCCAGGGAGCGCCCCGGCCCGCGATACCCCGGATCCGGGCCTTCCTGGACCCCCTGCGCCAGGAGCGGCGCCTGCGGACCCAGGCTATGGCGGAGGCCGCCAACAGCCTCCTGGCAGAGGCGGGCCTGGGGCGGATTGAGTTCGAGGAAGACATCCTGAACCGCTCCCAATTTGCCCGGGGCGGGGAAATTACCGAAAGGCACCTCCTGGCTGCCGTGGCGGACAAGCTTATCCTAAAATACGGCCAGGGGCCGGCCCTTATCGAAGGGCTCAGGACCCGGTTCGGGGTAGCGGTTCCCCCCAAAACCGGGGCGGCCCTCTCGGACCCCGCCAATCCCCACTATCTCTTTGATCTGTTGGGAATTCTCAAATCCGGTTTTCTTTCCCGGATTTTTATACAACCCGGAGAAAGGGAATGTATCCCCGCCGGGAAGGTAACGGACTTTGCGGCCTCCATCGGGGCAATTCCGGCCTACGCCTATTTGGGGGACGTGGGGGAATCGCCCACGGGGGATAAGAGGGCTGAAAAATTTGAAGATGATTATCTGGAAGAACTTTTTGATGAACTGTCCCGCCTGGGATACAGGGCGGTTACCTATATGCCCCCCCGGAACACGGCGGCCCAGCTCCGCCGGGTCAGGGAACTTTGCGGGGAACGGGGTTTTATGGAAATATCCGGGGTAGACATCAACAGCTCCCGGCAGTCCTTTAACTGTCCCGAGGTGTTGCAGGATGAATTCCGCCACCTCATAGACACCACCTGGGCCCTGATTGCCCATGAACGGCTCACATCCCTGGACCCGGTCTTTGACCTCTTTTCCCCGGCAAACCCCCTGGCGGCCCGGCCCCTGGCGGCCCGGCTTAGGGCCTATGCGGCGGCGGGGAAAGATCTGGACCTCCGGCGGCCCGGGGAATCGGCCCCGGAAATAGCAAGAAAACTACAGGAAGGAAGGTACCTGGTATGACCATGGATCAACTCATCATCGCCCCCCTGGTCCGGGGCCTCTGCGTGAACGCCGCGGGGGAAGCCCGGACCATCGTTCCCGGATCAGCGGGAACAATCCCCCCCCAGGCCCTCAGGATAGACATCAGCTCCGCCATAAGCGGGGATACCCTGGATGAAGCCGCGGCGGCAAAGGCGCTGCAGGAAGCCTATGCGGCCTGGGAATTTGAAAACACCCCCGGCGGGGCGGAGGCGGTGGCAAGAAGGGGGGAGCCGGGGAAACAGCCCTCCTGCATCGCCCTCACGGGGGGAGAGGAACCCGCGGTCTATTGGATAGACCGGGATATTGACGCGGCCAGGAAGCGGCGGGACACCGGAAACGGGGAATTTCTGGAAGGGCTTTCCCCTCCGGTTTCACGGTTAAACGCCCTCTGTACTCCCGGCATGTCCGCGGCCGGCCGTTCCGCGGTGGTACAGGGTAAGACGGCCCTGGTAACCGGGGGCGCCCAGGGTTTTGGGGAGGAGATAGTCCGGGGGCTGGCCGCCTCGGGGGCGCTGGTCTTTATCGCCGACCTTAACCTGCCGGGGGCGGAAAAGCTGGCGAACACGATAAACGCCGCCCAAAAGCGGACCGCGGCCATAGCGGTTCCGGTCAATGTGGCCGATGAGGATTCGGTGGAGGGGCTCTTCAAAACCGTGGCGGAAACCGCCGGGGGCCTTGACATCTGCGTCAGCAACGCCGGGATCCTAAAGGCCGCCGGCGTATTGGAACAGGACCTCTCCAGCTTTAAGCTGGTCACCGATATTAACTATACCGGGTTCTTCCTTATGGCAAAACACTGCGGCAGGCTGCTCAGAAGGCAGCACCGGACCGCCCCCAACTGGAAAACCGACATCATCCAGATCAACTCTAAATCGGGACTGGCGGGCTCAAACAAGAACGGCGCCTATGCGGGGGGAAAATTCGGCTCCATTGGGCTGGCGGCGAGTTTTGCCCTGGAACTGGTGGAATACAACATCAAGGTAAACGCCATCTGTCCGGGCAATTTTTTCGACGGCCCCCTGTGGTCGGACCCGGAGAAGGGCCTTTTTGTGCAGTACCTCAACACGGGGAAAGTTCCGGGCGCCCGGAATGTGGCGGATGTAAAAGCCTTTTATGAGGCCAAGGTTCCCATGAAGCGGGGCTGTACCGGCGCCGATGTCATGCGGGCCATCTACTACATTATCGAGCAGGAGTACGAAACCGGCCAGGCCGTCCCCGTTACGGGGGGACAGGTTATGCTGCACTAAATGTGTGCGGTAAGGGGGAACGGAAGAACCGCAACTATAACTGCGCTATGGCCGGGGGGGCGGGAGGATTGATAAACTTTTTCCACACCGAGGGGGCAATGCCGGTTTTGTTTTTAAACAAGCGGGAGAAGTAGTACTGATCCTCAAACCCCATTTTAAGGGCCACCTCTTTTACCGATACATTCTCCTGTTCCAAAAGGCTTTCGGCCTTGTGGATCTTAATATGAATGTAAAACTGATAGGGGGTCATGGAGGTATAGGTTTTAAAGATCTCATTAAGCCTTGAGGTGCTTATCCCTATCTGTTCGGAAATATGTGACAAATTGATAGTACCATACACATTCGATTCCATGAGGCCCTTGGCTTTTTCCACGATCTTTTGATAGTAGTTGGGCTGTTCCTTTCGCCGCTCGTGGGTCAGCATCTCCGCAATCAGGGAAAGGATCCCCGTGCAGGCCTTAAGCTGATACAGGGATCGTTGTGCCCGGACCTCATCAAAAATATTGTTAAAGGTTAAGATGATGTTATCCCGCAGGCCAAGATCAAAAAAAAGATGGCCCCGGGAAAGAAGGTCCCGCCGGATCAGGTTGGAAAAAAAATCTCCCTTAAACCCGACCCAGTATTCATGCCAGCCTGTTTCATATAGGGGTTTATACGCATGCCGGATCCCCGGCAGAATTAACAGCATAGAACCGGGGAGAACCTCATAGGTCCGGTCCTCTACGGAAAAGACCCCCTGCCCTTCGGTAATATATACTAACTGAAATTCCGGCAAGATCCGGCCTTCGGCCACCTGTCTAAAGAGAACGGGATGCTCGTTTTTATGCGGCGGATAGATCGTGTTTGGTTCTACCTTTATACAACCCGCGGTGGTACAGACCATCCCCAGCTTTTCATCTTCCTCACTGTAGGGAAGATAATGTAAAAAAGAATCCCAGGCTTCCCACGAAATTTCCATATCCATTGATAATACAATCTTTTTTCCATCACTTCAATAGATTTATCCATTTACGGGGAAACTATATTCAGGGAGAATGGAATTTATAATTTACGAGAACTTATAGGGCAAAATATGTTGAGGGGGGAGGAATGGCGGAGCATATATTAGAGTTGCGGCATATTTCAAAGATCTTTCCCGGCGTCAGGGCCTTGGAGGATGTTCACTTTGAACTTAAGCCCGGGGAAGTCCACGCCCTTATGGGAGAGAACGGCGCGGGAAAATCAACCTTTATCAAGATCATCACCGGGGTATATAAACCCAACAGCGGAGAGATCCTCATTGGCGGGAAACCCGTAGACATCAGGACCCCCCAGGATGCCCAGGCCCTGGGGATTGCCGCCATATATCAGCATGTAACCTGTTTTCCGGATATATCGGTGGCGGAAAATATCTTTATGGGTCATGAAAAAATCCACTCCCCCCGGGGACCGATTAACTGGCGGATCATGCATCAAAAAGCGACGGAACTCCTGGAACAGTTGGACGCCAACTTTGACAGCAGCACCGTCATGGGCAGCCTTTCGGTGGCCCAGCAGCAGATCGTGGAAATTGCCAAGGCCCTTTCTGCCAATGCCCGGATCCTTATCATGGACGAACCCACGGCGCCCCTTTCCAACCGGGAATGTGAAGACCTCTACCGCATAACCGCGGGTTTAAAAGAGAAGGGGGTTTCCATCATTTTTATCTCCCATCGTTTTGAGGACATGTACCGCCTGGCCGACCGGGTAACGGTGTTTCGGGACGGACGGTATATCAACACCTGGAAAAAGTCCGAGATAAATGACAGCACCATGGTAATGGCCATGGTAGGCCGGGAAATCCGTCAGTTTTTTCCCCGGCGGGATACCACGCCGGGGGAGGAGATCTTCCGGGTGGAGGGGCTTTCCCGAACCGGCTATTTCAAGGATGTGGGATTTACCCTGCGGAAGGGGGAAGTTCTTGCCCTTACCGGGCTGGTCGGCGCGGGGCGGACCGAGGTATGTGAATCGATTTTTGGCATCAGTAATTACGACACGGGGACCATTACGCTGAACGGAAAGGAGCTGGATCATCTCAGCGCCTCCGAAGCGATAGCCTCGGGGATTGGCTACCTCCCGGAGGACCGGCTGAAACAAGGCCTGGTCCTCCGCTGGGAAATCGCGAAAAACATTAGCCTTCCGGCGCTGGATAAATTTGTCAGGTTCGGGTGGATCAACCGGACAAAGGAAAATGAGGTCGCCAAAGAACTGGGGGAGAA
>JAISOR010000166.1 GCA_031275535.1 Treponema sp.
CAATTTTCGCCGCGTGAGCGGCGGTGTTGATCGAACATGAAACGTAGTTTCATGATTTCTCCTCCCTCGTTATATTTTTAAGCCAGCCGTATCGGTGATAGTGCCGGTATATAAAGGGCGTCTTAACGAATTCATCCAGAAACAGGATGAAGTAGACAACCATAGGGGGAAAGCGGAACACAAACGCCGCAAGCAGCCCCAGGGGAACCGCGAAGCCCCACATGGTGAAGGCGTCGCAGACAAGGCCGAAGCGGGAGTCGCCGCCGGCGCAGAAAATCCCCACAATGACGGTGGAATTCATCGTTTTGCCAATGACGTAATAGGCGTTGACGAACAGCATGGCTCCAAGCAGCGTTTCCGCGTTTTCGTCCAGCCGCATAAGGGAAATAACCAGAGGACGGGTTGCGAGAATGAGCAATCCTCCCGCGATTCCGCAGAGGAGCGCCGCCCGGCAGAGCCGCCCCGCGTCTTTTCGGGCCTTGTCAAAGAGGGATTGTCCCAGTTCTTTGCCCAGCAAAATGCCGCCCCCTCCGGCAAGTCCTCCGGCAGTTACGGTCGCCAGGTTGCGGACAACCGAGGAAGCAGCGTTGGCCGCCGCCATGTCCCCGCCAAGCCGCCCCATGATGAGGGAATACATAGTAAAACCGAGTCCCCATACCAGATAGTTGCCCCCCACGGGCAGACTGTAATGAATGAAGTCCTTGAAAAGCGCCGGGTCATCAAACCTGAAGATGTTCCTTGGTTTAATCCGTACGCTTTTTGACATGAGTGAATCGATAAGGCAGCACAGAACTTCTATCAGCCGGGAAAGGACGGTAGCTGCGGCAACGCCGTAAACACCTGATTTGGGAAAACCGAACAATCCGAAAATAGCGATGGCGTTAAAGCATACGTTTAAAAGCAGCGATGCGGAACTAATAGCCACGGCGGTGCGGACGCGCTCAACACTCCGTTTGACGCAGAGATAGGCTTGCGAAAAGCCGGTTAAGAGGAAGGCAGGGCTTACCGCTTTAAGGTATAAGGCCCCCGTCTCTATCAAATCAGCTTCGGTGCTAAAAAGCCCCATGAAAAATATATTAAAGAAAAAGGCGACGATGAAAGAAGCAAGACTGACAAACAGCGACACCCCCAGGGCGATACTTAAAATTTTTTCGATGGCGGAGGTATCCCGCTTTCCCCAATATTGGGCCGCCAGCATGGTCGTGCCTGTGGCAATGGTGGAGAGAAAGAGCTGATGTACGAAAACCAGTTGGGACGCCAGGGACACACCGGCGATGGCGGTTTGATTGACAAAGGATAGCATGAACACGTCCGCCGCTCCGACAGCGGCGCTTATCAGGTTCTGCATGGTGATGGGGATTACCAGCGCTATGAGATGCCGTCCGAAATCCGCCGGGCGGCGCTCCGCCGCCTTTGTCCTGTCATTCATAGCTTATATGATAGACCAGATCTTCCCCGATTCCTGCCAAGGAATAATGGCGGACATAAGGGGGGCAAGGAAAATTCCGGGACCGGGGGCGCCTTTCCTTTTTCCTTACGATCGGGCCCATGGTTTTTCGCTAATGCTTGAAATGCCGGGTCCCGGTAAGGACCATGGCGATGCCCAGTTTATCGCAGGCTTCGATGGAAAGCTTATCGTTGATGGAACCCCCGGGCTGGATGATGGCCTTGATCCCCGCCGCGGCCGCGGCTTCCACCACATCGGGAAAGGGGAAAAAGGCGTCCGATGCCAGCGTCCGGGGGGGCTTCCCGTCGCCGAGCCCCGCTTCCGCCATGGCCTTGACCGCCCCCGCGCCCCGGGCCAGGGCCTGCTCCGCGGCCCAGATCCGGTTGGTCTGCCCGCCCCCGATCCCCACCGCGGAGCGGTCCTTTACCACCACGATGGCGTTGGACTTGACATAGGCCGCCGCCCGCAGGCCAAAGATGAGATCCTCCAGATCCTCATCCGCCGGGGCGGCCCTGGTAGGCACCTCCCATTTTTCCAGGAGTTTCCGGTCCGCCTCCTGGACCAGGAGGCCGCCGTCTACGGCGATACACTCCGTTTTTTCCCGGGGCGCCCGGGGGGCTTTCATGAGCCGGAGGTTTTTCTTTCCCCTCAGAATGTCCAGGGCTTCATCGTCAAAAGCCGGGGCAACGATGATCTCCAGGAAAAGCCCGGCAAGTTTCTTTGCCGTGGCGGCGTCCACCGGAACCGTGGAGGCCACAATACCCCCAAAGATGGAAAGGGGGTCGCAGTAGTAGGCCCTTTCGTAGGCCTCAAGCAGGGTGGCCCCCAGGGCGATGCCGCAGGGGGTATTGTGCTTTACCGCCGCGCAGCAGGCCGGTGGAGCGGCCGGGGCGGCGGGTCCATGGCCGGCGATGCCCAGGCCCTCCAAATCGGCCTCTCCCAGGGGGGCCCGGTGGTCCGGCGCAAGGCCAAAGGCGCAGGCGGCCTTCCAGGCCAGGTCCAGGTCCCGGATGTTGTTATACGAAAGCTCCTTGCCGTGGATCTGTTCCATGGCGGGCAGGGCCCCGCCCTCATCGACATTAAGGTAGAGGGCCGCCGGCTGGTGGCTGTTCTCCCCGTAACGCAGGGCCCGGGCCCGTACAAGGGGCTGGGACCAGTACCGTGGATAGGGTTCATCCAGGAGATACCGGGCTATGGCTCCGTCGTAGGCGGCAGTAAGCTCAAAGACCTTGACCGCCAGGGCCTTTCTCCGGGACTCGGGGACCGTTCCCGCCCGCAGGTCCGCCATGGTCTCATCATAATCCGCGGGGTCCGAAAGGACGATCACATCCCGGTAGTTCTTAGCCGCGGAGCGCAGCATGGAGGGGCCCCCAATATCGATAAATTCTATGGTCTCCTCCGGAGAAAGCCCCGCCCGGGCCTTCTCAAAGAAGGGATAGAGGTTTACGCAGACCAGATCTATGGGAGCTATCCCCAGCTTTTCCAGGGTTTCCCTGTGGGACGCTTCGCTGCGCCGGGCCAGGAGCCCCGCATGGATCGCGGGATGCAGGGTCTTAACCCGGCCGTCCAGACATTCGGGGAAGCCCGTCACCGAGGCCACGTCGGTAACCGGGATATGGTGCGCCTTTAAGTGGGCGGCGGTTCCCCCGGTGGAAAGAATTTCCCAGCCCGATTCGGACAGAAAAGAGGCCAGATCCAGGATACCGTCCTTACAAAATACGCTGATCAGCGCCCGTTTTTTCATATCCCCTCCTCATAAAACGCCCGGCCATCATGGCCGCGGCTTCGACAATAGCGATATGCTCCTCCCGGTGGATCCTTTCCGCCAGGGTTTTCGGAGTATCCCCCGGCAGCACCGGGACCGGGCGTTGCAATAAAACGGGCCCCGTATCGGTACCGGCGTCCACCAGATGCACCGTACAGCCCGACTCCCTTTCCCCCGCGTCCAGCACGGCCCGGTGGACCCTTTCCCCGTACATCCCCGCCCCGCCGAACTTGGGCAGGAGGCTGGGATGCAGGTTGATGATCCTCCCCGCATAGGCTTCTATGATGGGCCCCTCCAGAATAGAAAGGAAACCCGCCAGGATGATAAGATCCGCCCCATAGTCCCGGGCGGCCCGGAGGATCCGGTCCGAAAGCTCCCGCCGCCGTTCCGCTTTGGGCAGGCCCCGGTCCAAAGTCCGGACAGAAGCGGGGATCCCCGCTAAACGGGCCCGTTCCAGGGCATAGACCCCCGGACGATCGGAGATGACCGCCCGGATCGTACCGGGGCCAAGGCGGCCTTCCCGCTCCGCGTCGATCAGGGCCTGGAGGTTTGTACCGCCCCCGGAAACCAGGACCAGGATCTTACACAAAACGCAGTTCCCCGGTCCTGCCCTTGGGCGCTTCCACACGGCCTATTTCCCAGGCCGGGAAACCCCGGCAGTCAAGGTAGGCCGCCGCTTTAGGGATGTCTCCCGGCGCCAGGGCCAGGACAAATCCAATCCCCATATTAAAGGTGTTGAACATCAATTTCCGCAATACCCCGTCGGTCCTTAGGCGTTCCATGCCCGCCTCCTGGGCCGCGGCCCCCCTAAGGGGTCCCCCGGAGACGCCATAGGCGATCCGGGCAAAGAGGGGCGGAACGGTCCAGGCCCTTCCGGGGATACCGGGCCCGGGGCCCTCCGGTCCGCCCCAGGGGTCCCGGATAAGCGCGTCCAGGAGGGCCCCGCCCTCCGGGGATTGGGGAAACATCCGGGGGATGTTTTCGTAAAAGCCCCCGCCGGTGATGTGGGCCATGCCCCGGATTTCGACCTCTTCCATAAGGCCCAGGATGGGTTTGACATAGAGCCGGGTAGGTTCCAGCAGGGCCATGCCCAGGGGCATACCCCCAAAGTCTTCATCAAGATCGGGGAGTACCCGGCGGATCAAACTAAAGCCGTTGGAGTGGGCCCCCGATGAGGCGATTCCCAGAAGGGCGTCC
>JAISOR010000017.1 GCA_031275535.1 Treponema sp.
TCTCAACGAGGCTTCGGCCTGGCTTTACTCCCCCACAGGCTGGTGGGAGCCTTCGGGGGACCCGCCGACACCCTAAAAAAAAGACGATGCGCCTGGACGTCAAAATGCGCACCGTCAAAGAGTTGAGGTTTTATCCCCCGTTAGTATACTATCGGCGGCCTGTTTTTGAATCTTGACAGGAAAATAGCGGGAAAACAGATTTTTTGATTGGAAGGCGGGGGCCCATACCCCGGCAATCGGGGCTATGTTTTCGACAGTACCGCGAGGTTGTAGCCCGCCGCTTCGGCCAGGGAGCGGTAGAGCCTTACGGATAGTTCCAGATAGCGCCTGAGGGGCTCCGATTCGGGGCTTTCCAGGCCCGCTTCCAAGTCCGCCAGGGGGGGGAAGAGGAAGCCCGCCACGTCCTTTACGGCGCTGGCGCTGATGGCCCTGTTTACCTCCTCCAGCTTTTGCAGGATAGTCCTCCCCGGGGAAGCTTGGCGGTATGCCCGGTCCGCGTCTTCCGCGGCCTGCTCCGCCAGGGCCTTGATATGCTCCAGCCCCCGGATAAGGGCCTCCAGCGCGGCCCGGTACCGCTCTTCCCGCCGGGCGGCCCCTTCCGGGCGGCGAAAATCATCCTCAATCCGGGCAAAAACCGCGCCCAGGATGCGGTTTATCCCCTCCCGCCGTTCCGGCAGGGCCAGCAGTTCCTCCGGGCCTGCGGGGCTGAACCCCGCCAGGGCTAGTCCCTCCGGGGAAAGGCTGTGGTTCCTGATTCCGGGGTACTGCCGGAAGCGGTTCTCGAACCATGCGGAATAGAGGGAGAGCCGTTTATCCGTTAGGACCTGCCCCCCGCCGGCGGCGGGGGCCCGGAAGGGATGGCCGTCCCGGAGGGCCCGGAAAGAACGGGTTTCGGCGGGGATAAAGCGGGTGGCCTCCCCCAGGGAGCGGTCCTCAAAGAGGGCCCCCTTAAAATGGGTCTTGAGCCGGGGAAAGGAGAGATCCAGTCCGGCGATCCAGATTGAAGAGGCCCCCAGGATCCGGGCGAAATCCCAGGCGCTGGTAGCCACGGAGCCCCCCGCTCCCAGGGGGCCCTTGGGATCTACCCGGTCCTCGATAAAACGCCCCAGGGGGAACAGGGAGGAGCAGAGGAGGGCCCGTTGAAAGGGATGGCGCAGTACCGGGGGATACACCGCCGACTCGGCGATAAGGCAGGTTCCGGGCGCGGGGACATGGTCCAGATGGCGGGCGTTCCAGTACTGGGGATCCACCACCAGGGTAAAATCGGGGTCCACCCCCGCTCCCAGAAGCAGCCGCTGGGAGGTATCCACCGCAATCACCACACAACGCCGGGCTATTTCCGGCAGGAAGGGGACCAGCCCGTCCAGGGACGGACCCGCCGCGGCCAGGAATACCGGTATATCCCCCGCTTCCGGCCCGCTTTCCTCCCCCCCGGCCCCCAGGATCCCCCTGAGGGGGGAAATTCCCGGCAGATCCCGGATGGCCTCCCGGTTGGCCGCCAGGTTTCGGACCCAGCGCTTCCCGAAGCGCCGGAGGGTTGCCATATTGACATCATCTTTGGAGGTCCAGGCCCCGATATGCCGTTCCACCTCGCCGTACCAGGATTCATCCAGATTTATCAGCCCCCGGTTGCGGATTATATCCAGGCCCTCTCCCCCGGGCAGTTTCTCCATAAGCCGGAGCGCCCCGGTGATGCCCTCCGGCTCTCCCCCGATGACGAAGACGATTTTGCGGCCCCCGAGCAGGTTCCCCAGATTCCGGGTCTCCAGGGCCTTCCGCAATATGGCCGGATGCCGTTCCACGATGAGCAGGGGCCGGTCCGGGGCGTTTTCCGCGGCCCCCTCCGCGGCGTAGCCCAGGCCGAAGCCCAGGATAACGATGGGGCCCCCGCTGCTGAGGGTTTGGGCCGAGCGGGCCCCTTCCCGCGCCGGGTCCCGGGGGGAATGGATATGGAGCCCCCGGAAGATCAGGGTCGGGTCCCCGGAGGCGGCGGTTTCCACCCGCAGTTCCCCATCCCCCTCCGCCTTGCGGATCTGTTCCGCCAGACCCGGATAATCCCGGGAGATAATACGGATATTACTGTCCCATGGTTCCATGAAAGCTCCGGTATTACTCGAATTCCAGGATGATGACCGTATCCTCTTCCAGGGGAGTTCCCGGAGGGGGACTCTGGCGCTTGACCCAGCCATCCCCGGTCATGTCGATATGGAGATCGTCCCGGAGGAGGAGGGGCAGGATCTGCCGTTTTGAATAGCCGCTAAAATCCGGGACCCTGTCGCCCACCTGGGGAATATCCTCGCCGGGCAGGCTTATGGAACCGGGATGGCTTACCTGGGGGTTCCTGCCCCGGGGGATCCCCAGATAATTTACCAGGGCTTCCGCCGCTTCCCTGATAGGCGGCGCGGCGATACGGCCCCCCAGATAGGAGGCCCCCTGGGGTTTCACGATCACCAGATAGAGTACCAGGGAGGGGGCCTCCGCCGGGAGCAGGGCGATACAACTGGCGATAAAGTCACTGGAGGAATAGGCCCCGGTGGAGGGATCGATGAGCTGGGCGGTACCGGTTTTAACCGCCAGGGAAAGGTCCTCCACGTTGGCCCGCCAGCCCGTCCCAATGCCGGAGGTAACATCCACCATGTAGGACCGCATGGCCCGGGCGGTTTCCGCCTTGAGGATCCGCCGGGGGGGGCCGGCCTCGAAGGTCCGGACCGTGGACCCGTCGGCCCCCACAATGCGGGACACGATCCGGGGGGGGACCAGAACCCCGTCATTGGCCACCGCGGAGACGGCCTGGATCATCTGTATGGCGGAGACCGCTATCTCCTGTCCCATGGCAATGGTGGGCTTGGACCGCGCGGACCACTCTTCCGCGGGCCGCAGGAATCCCGAGGTCTCCCCGGGATTGCCCGCCCCGGTCCGGGAGCCGAATCCGAAATTCCGCAGGAGTCCGTAGAAGGCGCCGCTTCCCAGCCGGTCCGAGGCATAGGCCGCCCCGGCATTACAGGAATAGATGATAATATCCCGGGCGTTTACCGGCCCGTGGGCGGCAAGGCAGTTGATAAGCACCCGTTCCCCCAGGTTGGTAAGCCGCTCATAATGGCCGTTACAGATAAATACCGTATCCTCCGCTATGGCGTCCACATCCAGGAGGGCCGAAAGGGAGAATACCTTAAATACCGATCCCGGCTCATAGGCCCAGATGGCGGGCCGGTCCATGCGGGATTGTTCATCCGAGGAACGGATATCGTTGGGGTCAAAGTCCGGCAGGGACGCGGAGCCCAGAATATCCCCCGACCGGGGGTCCATGGCCAAAAGCATCACCGCCTCCGCCTCGTTCAGGCTTAGGGTTTCCTCCGCGATACGTTCCAGAATGTGCTGGACATTGGCGTCGATGGTCAGGATCACCTGATTGCCGTTCCGGCCCTTTCCCCCTTCACCGGGGTTAAGCTCCGATTCAAAGGCATATTCGATCCCCGCCAGCCCCGTATTATCATCCCCCACAAAACCGATGATCTGGCTTGCCAGCCGTTTTTCCGGGTAGATCCTGCCCAGCACGGGCTCAATCCCGACGCCCCGGAGCCGTCCTTCGGCCTTGGCCCTTTCGAGTTCCCGGATTGTGGACTGATCAACCTGTTTTTTAAGGTATACAAAATCGCTGGGGGAGATTTCTATCCGTTCCCGGATCTCATCGGCCGGAATTTCCAGGATCGGGGCCAGTTCCCGGCCCAGGCTGTCCAGGTCCGCCAATTCGGGCCTCCAGGCGCTGATATTGGCAAGCCTCGTCTGTAGGGCCAGGATACGGCCGTTCCGGTCCAGAATCGGCCCCCGTTCCGCAAAGGTCCGGACCGGATTGATGGTTTCCGTTTTTGGAGGGTTGACCATAAGTATCGTATAACGGACAAAAACCGCCAGCGCAGCCAGGGCAAAGAGGGAAATAAAAATGACAAACCGCCTCGGGGCCGGGGGAATTGATGGCTGGTTTATATTGTCCCTCTTTTTCATCTGACGCCTAAAACCTTTCCTATAATATGATCTACCGGAACGGGGCCATAGGAACGGGAATCGTATGATTCAAGACTGTTATCTCCCAGGGCAAAAAAAAGCCCTTCCCCCGTTACCGGGCCGCACCGTTTTACGGCGATTTCTCCCAGGGGGGTGGCAAAAACCACCACATCTCCGCTTTTAGGCAGGGACCACCGCAGGAGGTAGGTGTTGGACCAGGGGGGGCAGAACCCGTAGGCCGCCCGGCTGACTACCAGTATGGTTCCGGGTTTAATCGCCGGCAGCATGGAACGGCCCTCGGCGATCATAAAATCAAAAAGGAAGAATTTTATCACCATGGCTGCCGCAAAGGCGGCCACAATGGCCCCTCCCAATTTTACCGACCGTGAATCCTGTTCCATATAAGGGGAGTATAATGGTTCCCGGGAATTATGTCGATAAACCAGTATCATGAAGAATTTCATCGGGGAACAGCATATCCGGCGCCGTAAAGTTCCTTCCCTCCTGTTCAGGACGGGGGCTTACAGGCCCGCGGTATATAAACCCATAGATCAGATCAAACAGAGGCCCGCCCATATCCGGCGGCGGCATAAGAACTCCGGGATTGCCCTTTTCCGGCGTTTATGGCGCTGTTTATTCGGTGCCGGAAAAGCGGCCCCCGGGACAAAAGAGGCCCCCCGGCAAGAAGCGCCCCGGCAAGAGGCCCCCCGGCCCGAAGCGCCCCGGCGCCCGGAGAAATCG
>JAISOR010000033.1 GCA_031275535.1 Treponema sp.
GATGATCACCCTGATAGGGGTATTGGCAAACGCGGATGAATGGAGCGAGATAGCGGCCTTTGCGGGGGCGATGCATAGGGTCAGCGCGTTTTCGACGGAACGGGGGCTGGGGCTTGCTGCAGCGGGGGTCGAGGAGACGAGCTATGAGATACCGGCGGTGAGGGATGTGCTGGATATAACGGACATCCGGGGCTCTATCGTCACGTGGGATGCGATGAACACGCAAAAGGACACGGTACGGGCGGTGATTGCGAAGAAGGGGGACTATGCAGGGGCATTGAAAGGCGGCCCCCGAACCTGCCTCAAGACGGTGGACAAAGAACAAAGCGGGGTGGCGACACGGGAATATTACCTTACTCAGGACATAGGATGGCTGTATCACCAGGAAGAATGGGCGGGGCTGAAGAGCATTGGCTGTGTCAAACGCACTATGGAGAAGTTCAATGGAGAGCGGACGGTAGAGGTGCGGTATTTCATCGCCAGTATTACGGATATAGAGTATTTTGCGAAAGCGGAGAGGGGGCATTGGCAGGTGGAAAACAAGCAGCACTGGCATCTTGATTGGAAGGCGGGGGTCCATACCCCATCGAACCTTTGGTTCGAGCTTGCCTCGGTTAAATTCACTACCACCGAAAAAGTTGTAAAACCAGTCTTCGGACCGGGGTATGGCCCCAAGAACCCGCTTGCGCGGGGGAGAGTACAATCGGACCAAAGGTCCGCAATTTCCTATCCAACGGAGATACCTCGGGGCTTGCCCCGAGGTTCTTCATTATACCATTGGGGACGACCGGAATACGACCATGAGGAAGAACGGGGCGCAAAACCTGCAAACGATGAAGCGGGTGGCGCTGGCGATTCTTTCACTGGTACAGAGGGCGTTTGATGACCGGAGTTTGAAGGGTATCCGGTTTATGCTGGCGCTGAGTTTTGAGCGGCACATTGAGACCATTTTCAAGTTGCTCAATGCCCAGGCCATTCGGAACCTGCTCCTGCCTCATTCATCCTAATTCTATGCGTTTATCCTGGTATCAAGTCCCGTGAAGTTGCATTTTTTTTCCAAAAAAGGTATACTTTTTCCGATGAATCTTGAAGCCTTTATCCTCGGTTCCGGCGGCATGATGCCCTTGCCGAACCGTTTTCTTACATCTGTGTTATTGCGGCGGGAGGGAGAATTGTTCCTCTTCGATGGCGGGGAGGGGACCCAGGTTTCCCTGCGGAAGCTGAACCTCCGGTGGAAGAAAATATCCGTTATTTTTGTAAGCCATACCCATGCGGATCATGTCACCGGCCTGCCGGGAATCCTGATGCTTTCTTCCCAGGTGGACCGGGACGATCCCCTCTATATTATAGGCCCTCCCCGGATTGCGGAGTATATAGAAACCAGCCGCCGGGTGCTGGATATGTATATCAATTATGAGATTATCGTAGAAGAGGTTACCGGGCCCGGTATTGTCTACCAGGGGGAGGGTTTCCATGTCCGGGCCTTTCCCCTGCGGCATACAAAACCCTGTGTGGGCTATGTTTTTGAGGAAGAGACGCGGCCCGGCGTCTTCCACCCGGAAAGGGCCGAGGCCCTGGGGGTGCCCCGGGGGCCCCTGTGGTCCCGTCTCCAGGCAGGAGAGACGGTCGAGGCCGCGGACGGTTCGACGGTCCGGCCGGATCAGGTCCTGGGGGAGCCCCGGTCGGGGAGAAAATTCTCCTTTGTGACCGATACCCTGGCCTTTCCGGAGATTGCGGGGGAAGTGGCAGGGTCGGACTTTTTTGTCTGCGAGGGGATGTTTGAAAGGGAACTGGAGGAGAGCGCCAGGGAAAAAAAGCACATGACCGCGGAACAGGCTGCCCGGATCGCCTCGGCGGCGGAGGTAAAAAAGCTGGCCCTGATCCATTACAGCCCCCGGTACAACGAGTATAATTTAAAGCAGCTTCTCAAGGAAGCGCAGAGCATATTCCCCGAAACGATTCTGTCAAGGGATAGGATGGTCTATCCTATTGAATATACGGATTAAGGAGATGAGACCCCATGATTGAAGTCCATGGTCTTACAAAACGGTACGGCCCGGTTGAAGCGGTAAAGGATGTATCCTTTACGGTGGGAAAAGACCAGGTTCTCGGTTTCCTTGGCCCCAATGGGGCGGGGAAGACCACCATCATGAAGATCCTTACGGGGTACCACTTTCCCTCAGGGGGAACGGCCCTGGTGGATGGTATTTCCGTGGAGGATGATCCGGTGGAGGTAAAGAAGCGTATCGGCTACCTCCCGGAAAGCGTTCCCCTCTACGGGGATCTAAGCCCCGCCGAATACCTTTCGTTTATCGCCGGCTCCCGGCTTATTCCCCAGGGAGAACGGGAGGGGCGGATCCACAGGGCCCTGGAATCCTGCGGCCTTAGCCAGGTCAGATCCCGGCGTATCGAGAACCTGTCCAAGGGCTACAAGCAGCGGGTGGGCCTGGCCCAGGCCATAGTACACGATCCCCCCATCCTTATTTTGGATGAGCCCACCTCCGGGCTCGATCCCAATCAGATCATCGAGATCCGCAGCCTTATCAAAGAGCTGGGGAAACGGAAGACCGTCATCCTTTCGACCCACATACTCCAGGAGGTCGAGGCGGTTTGCTCCCAGGTGCTTATTATCAACGAAGGCCGGATTGCCGCCCAGGGGAGGCCCGAAGAGATTGCCGGAACCATGAAGGGGGGTGATAGCTGGGAATTGATCCTCAAGGGCGCCGGCGCCGCGGGCCTCAAGGAAAAGCTGGCCCGGTTAAGCCGGGACCTTAGTTCGGAGGCCGCGGAAGACCAGGACGACGGAACGGTTGCGCTTTCGTTCTTTCTTCAGAACGACGGCGGCCCTGCCGGCGGCCTGGCCGAGGGGGAGCGGATCTTTGATTGGGCAGTTTCGGAGGGCCTTAAGATCCTCAGGATGAACCGGAAACGGCTCAGCCTGGAAGATATCTTCGTTAAACTTACCAGCGAGCAGCCCCCCGCCGGGGAATCCGCTAAAAAAGGAGGCGCCCTATGACGAAGATCATACCTCAAAAGGCCCTGGCCCTGGCCCGGAAGGAACTGTATTCCTATGGTAATTCTCCGGCCTTTTACGGGATTGCGGTCTTCTTTTTGCTCTTTACTTCAATTTGGCTTTTCTATTTTCAGCGTTACTTTTCCCAGGATACCGCTACCCTGCGGCCCTTTTTTGCCGCCTTTCCCACGGTTTTTATCCTGGTCGTCCCGGTGATCACCATGAAAAGCTGGGCGGAGGAGCGGAAGCTGGGAACCGTGGAACTCCTGCTGACCATGCCCTTCTCCGAATGGGACCTGGTATGGGGAAAATTTATTTCGTCCCTGGGGGTATTAAGCGCCATCCTGGTCCTGACCATCCCCGTACCCCTGAGCCTCCTCCCCCTGGGGCATTTTGACGCCGGCCTTATTGCCGGGGAATATGTGGGGGCCTTCCTCCTGGGAGCTTCCGCCACGGCCCTGGGGCTGTTCCTGTCTTCCCTGTCGAAAAACCAGGCCGGGGCTTTTCTGGGAAGCGCGGTGGTACTCCTGGCCGTCATGCTGATAAACCAGCTTACCATGACTTTTGAACTCCCCGCCTGGCTGGCGGAGGGAATCAACTTTATCTCCCTGTCCTTCCACTTTGAAAGTTTTTCCAAGGGCCTCATCGATACCAGGGACCTGGCCTTCTTCATCATTTCCACCCTCCTGTTTCTGTTCCTGAACACCAGGGTCATTCTTTTTAGGAAATGGAGGTAGGGGATGACAAGAAAACAAGCCGGCATAATAACCCTTCTTTCGCTGATTGCCCTGATCCTGGCCATGCTTATCAGCCGCCGGATATGGTTCCGCCTGGACCTAACGGAAAACAAGGCCTATACGATTTCCCCGGTTTCCCGGAATCTGTACAGGGAGATTCCCGATCAGGTCCATATCACCTATTATTTGTCGGAAAAACTGTCCGCTATCCATCCGGCTCCCAGGGAGATTGAGGACCTGCTGCGGGAATATACCGCCTACTCCCGGGGCAAGATACGGCTTAGCCTGCGGGACCCCTCAAAAGCGGGCCTGGTCCGGGAGGTGGAGCAGTTAGGCATAAGCCCCCAGCAGATTCAAACCGTGGAGGAGGATCAGGCCAGCATCGCCACGGTGTATACCGGGATTGTGATTGAATATTTGGATAAAACCGAGGTGATCCCCTTTGCGTTTTATCCCGATACCCTGGAATACGATTTAACCAGCCGGATCCGCTCCCTGGTGCGGGGAACCCAGCGGGAAATTGGAATCCTGATTGGGGACCCGGGAAAGCAATGGGCCGCGGATTATAGTTTTGTGAACCAGTCCCTTACCAGCTCCGGGTTTCAGATCCGGCTCCTGACCGCGGGGGATGAAATTCCCGGTACCCTGCCGGCGCTCTTCGTGCTGGGCGGCGCCGAATCCCTGGATGACTGGGCCCTGTACCGTATAGACCGGTATATCCGGGGGGGCGGCAAGGTCCTCTTTGCCCTGGAGGGGGTGCTGGTGGATCAAAACAGCGGCCTGGAAGCCCGGGTAATGACGGACCAGGGGCTCTTGTCCATGGTTTCTTTTTACGGCGCCACCGTAAAGCCGGAGCTGGTCCTGGATCGTTCCGCCCTAAGCCTCTCCTATCAAACCATGGATCCCTATGGTTCCGTGCTTTTCCGGGTAGTCCGGTATCCCCTGTGGATAGGGGTGCTGGAACAAAACGGGAATGGAAGCCATCCGGTTACATCGGGCTTCGGCGGCGTGGATCTCTACTGGCCCAGCCCGGTTGAACTTAATCCCCCCGCGGGCGTGGAAGCGGAACCGCTCTTTACCACCACCCCCGAGGCCTGGCTTATGACCAGGGACTTTACGGCCAACCCGGAGATGAGCTATCTCTTTGAGCAGGAAGGGCCGGATACCCGGGGAGTTAAGGTCCTGGGGGCCGCCCTTTCGGGGAAATTCCCCAGTTGGTTTGCGGGGATGTCGAAACCGGTCCGGGAGGGGTCCTCGGAGGAACTGCCCGATATGCCCGCGGAGGCCGGGGATTCCCGGATCATCGTGGTGGGCGACGCCGATTTCGCTTCCACCCTGACCCAGTATACCCGCAGCGATCGCAATTTCGATTTTCTCCTAAAAGCCGCGGATTGGCTGAGCAACGATGATGATATTATCGGCATCCGCAGCCGCCTTTCCCAAACGGGGAGGCTGGATAAGATTACGGACCCCGACGCCCGGCTCCGGGCCATGCGTTTTGCCCGGATCCTCAATGTAGTTATTATTCCCCTGGCGGTGGTTGTCCTGGGGGTCCTCCGTTCCTGGAGAAGGCGCCGTTCCCTCAGCGCCCCCCGGGCTAAAGAGAAGGAGATTTCCGATGGCGTATAAGAAGAAATTACTTTTTCTTTTAAGTTTAGTTGGCCTTTTAAGCCTGGTGTATATAGGGACCCTGGTATTTGAACCCGAGCGCGTCAATACCCGGAACGCCTCGTTTGTCTGGCTTCCCCCCGAATTACAGGACCAGGCGGACGGCATAGAAATTACCGGGAATGGGGCGGAGCCCCTGGTCCTGGAACGAAGGGGCGGCCTCTGGGTGGTCCCGGTGGAGGGCGTCGACTATCCCGCGCGTCAGGGCCGGGTGCAGGATCTCCTGGGGCTCCTCTCAAAACGCGGGGCCTATCCTGTCCGGGCCGGCTCCGCCGCTTCCCATGAACGGCTGGGCCTTACGGAAGACACCGCGGATCGCATCCTTATCCGCGGCGGCGCGGGGCTGCCGCTCCTGGACCTCCTTATCGGCCATGACACGGCCGCGCAAAACGAGATCTATATGCGTAAAAACGGCCAGGATGAGGTGCGTTCCGGTGAAACCGCGGTTAGCTCATATATAGGCGGCGCCCGCACCGCCTGGTATAACCTCCGTCTGTTCCCGGAAGGTGAAACCCAGCCGCTTGATATTACCGCGATCCAGCGGATCACCGTGCTGGCGCCCCCCATTGCGGAGGATTCCCCCGCCGAACCCCTGGTACTCAGCCGGAATGCCGCCGCCGGGGGATGGACCCTGGAGGGCGGGGGCGATACTCCTCCGGACAGCCAGCGGATTGATTCCTACCTGCGTTCTATTGTGGACGCCGAGGGGGAAGACTTTATCCCCTCCATGGGGGCAAACGACCAGGTCTACAACGAGGGCAGGATCGTCCTTGAAATGGGAAACGGCGCGGCCCGTACTATCCGGGTGGGGCCCCTGATAGAAGGAAACCGCCGCAGCGCGGTGGTTTCCGGGTCCCCCTACGTTTATGCCCTGGCGGAATGGACCATCAGCCGGATCTTTAGGGACGGCTCTTATTTTGTGACGCAATAAAGGCCCGGTATTTTTCGGGATCGCTCTTAAAGGCGACAATGGAAGACGCCGGATCCTCCCGGGCTTTTTTCAAAGCCTGGGAAGCTTCCAGCAAGAGCCGGTCCGCATCGATCAGCCTGCCCGACCGGGAACTGATCCCGATGGAGAGATCGTTCTTTTCCGGGAAAATACCGGGGAAGCTGCCGATTATCCGGCTTCGGAATTGTTCCGCCTTAGAGAAGCCCCGGTCCAGATCCATATTGGGGATGATGACGGATATGCCCCGGCTTCCCCGTTCAAACATGAGGTCCTGGAGGGTAAAGAACTTTACCGCCGCATCCGCAACCTGATAGTATAACTCGTCCTCTCCGGGGCCGGTAATTTCTATGATGATAAGGACCAAGTCCTGTTCACCGGCCGCGCAGCGGTGCAGCTCCGCGGCCAGCCGGTCCTTGGTATAGGCCTCCCAGCCGATATTGCTGTGGGGGGCATAGAGCCCCTGGGGCCCGGCGGTATCGGAACTCCCCGCCGGGGGCTCCGGCTCGGGAATGTCATCGGGGATGTCAGGCTCGGGGATGTCAAGATCAGAAATGTCAATGTAGTTTTCCTCCGATGCTTCCCCTCCGCCGGATCTCTCCGGGCCGGGGGCTTCCACCGGCGGAAATATCCCGCCGGCATCTTCGCCGGATTCGGCGCTTTTTACCGGAAAGGCCCCCGGGTTTTTTACCAGCAGGGTATCGATCAGCAGGGTAAGGAACGCTATGGCCAGGGCGGCTAAAACCATGATGAGGGTTCGTTTCAATATGGTGACCAGGGCCCCGTAATCCAGATAATCGGAGACCGCGCTAATCGTTACGTTCCTTGTCCCCTCAATGTTCAGGGGGGAAAAGAACGGCTTGGGGAAAATACCAAACCGGGACGTAAACCAGGGAACCCCACCGGTCTGGTCAATAACGCTTCCCGGAAGCCGTTCAAAGGTGTATTCATTCCCGTAGGGACCGGAAATAATAAGCCCCTGGAGGGTTTCCGACTGCATAACGGCGTTCCGAACTGCCTCCCGGAAAGATTCAGTCATAAAACCCGACCGTCCCGCCAGGGAAACAGCGTCCGCCAGACTAAAAAATTCCTGTTCGGCGATATCATAACGTTCTTTTATACTGACATATACCTGATAGGCCGTAAAACCAAGGGCCGCGATATATATAACAATACAAAACAGCGCTATTATTGACGAAATTCTTAGACGCATGGGATTATTATATACCCCTTTTCTTTTCTATGCTAGAATAAAAAAGGGTATTTGTATGATTTTACGAAAATCGCGCCTTCCTCCGGGCTGGTATCCCCAAACCCCGGAGAAAATAAGGGCCTTTTTGGCGGAGACTCCCCCCCGGGGGACCGCAGGGGGGCCGGGGGAACCGGCCCTGGCGGCCATAGCCCCCCATGCGGGTTGGTTTTATTCGGGCCTCCTCGCGGCCCGGGCCGTATCGGCCCTCAGAGCCGGCGCGGGTACGGTGGTCGTTATCGGCGGCCACCTTCCCGCGGGGATGAGGCCCCTCTTTGCGGAGGAAGAGGGGGTCGAGACGCCCCTGGGGACTATCCCCATGGACAGCGAATTCCGGGATATGCTCCGCAGGGAACTGGGGGGCGGGCCCGACCGGTATCAGGATAACACGGTGGAGGTACAGGTTCCCCTGGTCCGGTATTTTTTCCCCGGCGCGAAGCTCCTCTGGATGCGGCTTCCCGGGGAAATTGGCTCCCTGGAGGCGGGAAAGGAGATCGCCCGGATCGGCGCCCTGCTCAAGCGGGATACCGTGGTGCTGGGCTCCACGGATCTTACCCACTATGGGGACCACTACGATTTTACCCCCCGGGGGCGGGGCCGGCAGGCGCTGGATTGGGTAAAAAAGGTGAACGACGCCGCCTTTATCAGCGCCGTCCTGTCGGGGAATCCCCGGCGGATCCTTGAGCGGGCCGGGCAGGACCGGTCCGCCTGTTCGGTGGGGGCTGTCCTGGGGGCCCTGGGCTTTGCCCAGGCCCGGGGCGCGGAGAGGGCCGAACTCCTGGCATATAAGACCAGCCTCGATGGTCAGACCAGCATCGATGGTCCCGAAGCGGCCCCCCCCGGCCCGGAGGATGATGTGGGCTCCTTTGTGGGCTACGGGGCCTTTGCCTGGTATTAGGGGCTATTTTACCATCACCATTCCGCTCTTAATTATGAGCTTATGGATATAACTTAAACGATCAGTTATACTGCGGATATAATGGACCTTATAAATAAAACGGTAAGCAAGTACCTTACCCTGAGCGCCTCGTCCTCCCCGGCCCCCGGAGGAGGTTCTGCGGCGGCCTTACAGGGCGCCATTGGCGCATCCCTTATTGCTATGACCGCTTCGCTTACAAGGGGCAAGAAAAAGTATACCCATAGGGACGGCGAGATGGAAACCATCGCTGCCGAAGTGGAAGGGATTATGCGGAAACTCGCAGTTCTTGTAAACCGCGACAGTGGAGCCTTTTCCGCGGTTTCCGATGTTTTTGCCATGCCCAAAGACTCAGACGAAGAAAAAGCAAGACGCGGTGAAGCTATGGAAAAGGCCCTCAAGGGCTGTGTTGAAACGCCCCTCGAAACAATGGCAGCTTCCCTCAAAGCCCTCGGCCTTGCAAAGAAAATAATTGCAAACGATTACAATACAAACGCATCGAGCGATCTCGGCAGCGCCGCGTCTTCCCTCAGAACCGCCCTTCAGGCGGCCCGGCTGAATGTGCTTATAAATCTTACTTCAATAAAGGATGCGGCCTTTGTCAGCGAAAAGAGGGATATGGCGGAGAAGATATTCCGGGAAGGCATTGCCCTTGCGGATGATATTTACCAAAAGATAGAAGCCGCCCTGATACGGTAAGGGGGATCACCCTGGGAGAAGCGGATCCAGAAACTCCATGGCATCAACGTCGAGGAGGCCCCGGTCGGTAAGCTTCCACTTCGGGCTTGTGGACAATGATAAAAACGAAAGGTGCATGAAGGGCTCGTGAAGACTGCAGCCGAGTTCGCCGGCGGCTGTTTTTGCCAGGACCGAAAGCTTTTCGTGCAGTTCCTCTCCGCTGAGTTCATCGGTGATAAGACCGCCCACAGGCAAGGCAAGGCTCCCGAGAATCTTTCCGTCCCGTGCAAGAGCTATACCGCCTTCGAGGCGTATCACCTCATTGGCTACGGCTGCAATATCCCGGGCGCTGGTACCGGCGGCGATTATGTTGTGACAGTCGTGGGAAACGCTTTCTGCAATAGCGCCCCTTTTAAGGCCCAGCCCCTGGAGAAAGCACTTCCCCATTCCGCCTGTTCTGCCGTGGCGCTCTATGCAGATCATGGCAAGCAGGTCCCTCGCCGGATCGGGATGCGCAAAGCCCCCGGCTGTATGAAGCTC
>JAISOR010000054.1 GCA_031275535.1 Treponema sp.
GTAACAAGAACCGTGCCAAGTACGGCAATTCGTGGAAATTTTTAGGCAAAATAATGATACCCAGGCATAAACGCAAACCGGAGCTTCAATGGGGTGGGGACCACGCATTCTCATGACCATAGGTTCCTTCTATAATATGTTAATATAATACCAGAAAACTAAAAAAAATGCAAGGGAATTTTCGGGAACATTTCAAAATGAGGGTTTTTTAAAAACATTTTGTACTATCATATTTTCATAGTATTTTGCCGCCAACTTTGCGTCACGGTTTTTTATTGCCTCGATAATAATAAAATGGGAATCCCTTTCCAGTATAAGGGAACCGTCCTTGCTAAAACGGTCTTCTGCGTGTATCTCTTTCCAATCCTGGATGAAAACTTCCTTACAGTATTCGCTGATAAGGGGCATCACTGCATTATAGACAATAAGATAGATGGAATTTTTAGACATCCTGCATACCTGCTGATGAAATTCCAGATCCATACTTACATAATCATCAATAAAAAGATCGAGCTTGTCCACGTTTTCCCGGCGTATATGGCTGGCAAAACGGAGCCATGTTTTTTGTAGTGTCTTTATTTCCTCCTCGTCATAATGAAAAACCGCAAGCCGTATGCACTCAAGTTCCAAGAGGCGCCTAAAGGCACAGACATCGGGCAGCATATCGGAACGCAGAAACAAATCACTGACCTCGCTTAAGTATTCCGAAAAATCAAATTCTTTTACAAAGGTTCCTTCTCCGGCTCTGGTTTCCAATATGCCCAGGGTATTGAGTTTTTGCAGGGCTATCCGTATGGTAAGCCGGTTTACGCCAAAGGCCTCCGCCAGTTCGCTTTCAGAGGGGATTTTTTTACCCTTGGGGTAAATTCCGTCAAAAACTTCCTGCCGCAGGGCTTCATATACCTGATCGGAAAGGACTATTTTTTTTAATTTTTGAACCTTCAAAATCATACTCCTTCTCAGAACAGTTCCGCAGCCCATTCGCCGTTTTTTAGAATATACTCCCTGCTGCCGTCTTTTAACTCACCGATAATATCCAGTTCAGGTCCGCCTATCATAAAATCCAGGTGTACCATGCTTCTATTTAGACCCATGGCAGAGGCCTGCTCATCGCTTAAAGACGGATCAAGACAAAATTTAAATCCTGATCCCAAGGCCAAATGACAAGAAGCGTTTTCATCAAAAAGGGTCGTATAAAATAAGGTTCCAAGACGGGAAATGGGGGAAGATACAGGCACCAAAGCCGCTTCGCCCAGGTACCGCGCCCCTTCGTCAACAGCTAAAAAGCCCTTGATCAGTTCCCCGTGGTCATCGCATCCAAAATCGACTACGGCGCCTTTTTCAAATTCAAACCAGAGACCGGTGATGGTGTTCCCCATATATACCAGAGGAAACGTAGCTTTGACCCGGCCTTGGGTTCCTCCTTTTACAGGACTGGTTGCTATTTCTTCGGTGGGGATATTCCTCATAGTAACTACCCCTTTATCTCGGGTAATTCCCACCGCCCACCGGTAACTGTCAAAGAGTTCCACCTTTAAGTCTGTTCCCGGCCCCTTATACCACAAGTATTTGTAGCGCTTTTGGTTAAGGATCACTTGTTTTTCTTCAAGCTCCCGTATATGGTTTTCCATATTGGAAATAGTGGCAGCTCCGGAAACACGGGAACATAAGAAAACCTGTTCCCAGAGTTTTTTCACAGCCCTTTCCGGGGCAAGGCTGGGAAACACCCGTCTTGCCCAGTCAAAGGATGCTACTCCGCAAATGGTCATTTTGACCTTGCCTTGAACATTTGCTTCTATAAACCCACTATCCCTCTGCGCGCAGGCCAGGGCCCTGGCCCGGGCGGCAAGTTTTTTTTGATCCACCGACGCAAAAGCCTGGGGATCTCCTGATGGATCAAGGAAATTCTTTTCTATCGTTTTGTCTATTTTGGGGAGTAAGCCCTCGGATATTATTTTTTCCGCAACCTGCAGGGGCATAGGAGATTCCGAACAGTTTGAAAGATAAATACACTTTTTTACCGTAGGAAAGTCTTCCCGTATTTTTTGCACATCAAGCATAAACAACCCCTTTTAACAGACCGCTTATTCACTTGTTCGCTAGGTTATAGAGTATCATAAATTGGTCGATTGTCAATAGTAGTTCGTACGGTTTCGTACGGTTTGTGTGATTACGGCCCCCGGGACCGGCCTTAGAGATTGGTGATATTGACGTTGGGGCCCGTCCAGCTAAAGACCTAGCCCCGGCTGTTGGGGAGGACCATATACCCGATAAGTTCGCCCTACGGGCCGGAAGTGGCGGCCCCTGCGGACTATCCGGGCTGACTCAATTCCCCTGTTCTTCTATCCTGTCCAGAACTATTTCCGAGAGTATTCTGAACTGCTGGGGAAGCAGCTCCGCATCGAGGGTATCATAGCGGTCAAGGAGCGCCCGGAATTCGGCCTTAGATTGGTCGTATTTTTTCTGCTTATAATGGATAAAGGCGATCTCGTATTCCGCAGCGCAGATCATGTCGGCATTGGAGGGAAACCGTTCCAGGATGGCTTCGTAATATTGCAGGGACTGCTTATACCGGTTACGGTCAGAAGCCTCCTGACCCCGCTGGATCAACTCCTCGGGGGTTAAGGTCTCGGGAATATCTACCGGACCTGATACACAGGCAAGGATCAGGAAAAGGGGAAGCGCAAGACTTAAAAATTTGATTCTATACATACTTAATTCTTAGCATGATAAGGGATCAAAAACAAGCACCCTCTCCCGACTTCACTCAACTCTTCACACTGGAGTGGGGTATGAAGTGAAGAGAGCGACGGTGTCGATTGGCCGCCGTATTATGCGGGGAACCCCCTCTTCCCCCCGTGTAAGGAAAGGCCGGGCAATTCTTTTGTGGGCCCTGTTACCTTTTTCTTATGGGTTTCCTTTTTCCGAGGCCCAAAGAACCCGCTTGCGCGGGGGAGATGTTGCCGGTATTCCAAAAACACGCTCAATGTTTCGCGTGCCGTTTTGGGCGGGCCGCTTTCTGATGTTCTGCCCAGGTCCTTTTTTCGTTCAAATGTAAAATTGTATATATATTGACAAAACCGCCAATTTATGCATATTTATAAATATGAAAGGATCCTGCTTTTTTTCAGGCAAGCTGCTGTCCCCTTCCCCCCTTCATCGTCTCCGTTAAGGCGTCTTCCGCTGTTAACAGTTCCAATATAGAGAATCTTGGCAAATATTTTTTCCATCGGGGAGGTTCAAGAAGATGATAGCGGGTATTATCGGCGCCACGGGATATGCGGGGGCGGAATTGGTCAGGCTCCTTTCGGGGCATCCCAAGGTGGAGGGGCTGGCCCTCGCTTCGGTCAGCTATGAGGGCCGCCGGATTGAAGAGGTCTACCCCAATTTTTTGGGGGCCCTTTCGGCGCCCCTCAAGAAGCCCGAAGAGGTCATCGCCTCCTCGGATCTGGTCTTTGCGGCCCTGCCTTCCGGCGTGGGGGAACCCTATGCCCAGGCCTGCCAGGATAGGGGGATCTCCTTTATCGACCTTTCGGCGGATTTCCGTTTTGATGATGATGAGGCGACCTTCCGCGCCTGGTATGGCAAGCCCTATGGGTACCCCCAACTGCGGAAGCGCTCGGTTTACGGCCTCCCGGAACTGAACCGGGAAAAAATAAAGGCCCTGGCCGCTTCGGGGCCGGTGATCATCGGGAACCCCGGCTGTTACCCCACGGGGGCTTCCCTGGGGGCCTTTCCCGCCCTGGCCGCCGGCCTTGCCGGGCCGGGCCGGATAATCGTGGACGCCGCCTCCGGGGTAACCGGGGGGGGCCGGGAACCGAGCCCCGCCTTCCATTACCCGGAATGCGCCGATTCCCTGGCCCCCTATAAGGTGGGGGCCCACCGGCATACCCCGGAGATAAGCCGGAATTTCCGGGCCATGGCGGCCCTGGCCCCCGGCGCGGCGGAACCGGCGGCGGAGGCTCCGGCCCTTATCTTTACCCCCCACCTGGCGCCCCTGAACCGGGGCATCCTCAGCACCATATACATCCCCCTCCGCGAGGCCCGGCGGCCCGGAATTTCCTCCGCCGGGGCGCCCCGTCCGCCGGCCGCGGAGATAGAGGAGAAGACCCGGGAACTCCGGGACTGCTATGCGGATTTTTACCGGGAGGAACCCTTTGTCCGGGTCCTGCCCCCGGGGACCGCGGCCGCCACCGGCCGGGTCCGCTTGTCCAATTTTTGCGATATTTCGGTACACCTTGACCAGGAGGGAAGCACCCTGATCGTGGTTACCGCCATCGACAATATGGTAAAGGGCGCCGCGGGGCAGGCGGTGGAGAATATGAATATCCTCCTGGGCTTTGATGAAACCGCGGGGCTCGGCGCCATTCCCGCGTCATTTTGAGGAGGCTGCGATGAAAGAAGTGAGCGGAGGGGTCTGCGCCCCCCGGGGATTCCGGGCGGGCGGCGTCCGGTGCGGCATTAAGGCCGGTTCCGAAAAGCGGGATCTGGCCCTGATCTATGCGGAAAGGCCCTGTACCGCGGCGGCCCTCTATACCGGCAACCGGGTCAAGGCCGCCAGTGTCCTGGTCAGCCGGGAGCATCTTGCGCCGGGGCTTTGCCAGGCGGTGATCGCCAATTCGGGGAACGCCAACGCCTGCACCGGCCAGGCGGGGCTGGACGCGGCCCGGCGCATGGCGGAACTTGCGGCCGCGGGGCTTTCCATCCCCCCGGAGACCGTGGCGGTGGCCTCGACGGGGGTTATCGGGGTGCCCCTGCCGGTGGCGGCCATCGAGGCCGGCCTTCCCGCCCTGGCGGCTTCCCTGCGGGATGACGCGGCGGGGCATGAGGCGGCCCTGGAGGCCATCATGACCACCGATACCCGGAAAAAGGACGGGGCCCTGGAAACGGAGATTTCCGGCAGGCCCGTGCGGCTGGGGGCCATGGTAAAGGGCTCGGGGATGATCCATCCCAATATGGCCACCATGCTCTGTTTTATCACCACCGACGCGGCCATTGGGCGGGAATGCCTGGACCGGGCCCTTAGAAGGGCGGTGGGGCGTTCCTTTAACCGGGTGACCATAGACGGGGATACCTCCACCAATGATATGATCCTGATCATGGCCTCGGCCTCCGCGGGGAACCCTCCCATTATCCGGGAGGGCCCCGATTACGAGATCTTTGCGGAGGCCCTGGAGGGGCTCTGCATAAAGCTTGCCCGGGCCATGGCCCGGGACGGGGAGGGGGCCTCGAAACTCCTCACCGTCAGCCTCCGGGGCGCGGCGGACGAGGGGGCCGCCGAAACCCTGGCAAAATCCGTGGCCGCCTCGAGCCTGGTAAAGGCCGCCTGTTTTGGCGCCGACGCCAACTGGGGCCGGGTCCTCTGCGCCCTGGGGTATGCGGGGGTGGACTTTGATCCCCAGGGGGTGGAGGTCCTCTTTGCCAGCTCCGTCGGGGAAGTCCTGGTATGCCGGGAGGGCGGGCCGGTCCCCTTTTCCGAAGACCGGGCCAGGGAAATTCTGTCCCGGGAGGAGATTGAGATCCGCATCAATTTAGGAGGCCGGGACGGGGGACCCGGCGCCGCGGTGGTCTGGGGCTGCGATCTGACCTATGAGTATGTCCGAATCAACGGGGATTACCGGTCCTAGCATAAAGGGGAAAAAATGAAGGAAGTGACGATAAACAACAAGGACAGGGCGGAGGTTCTTATCCATGCCCTGCCCTATATACAGCGGTACATGGGTAAGACCATGGTGGTTAAATACGGCGGGAACGCCATGATCAACGGGGATCTCAAGGCCGCGGTGATCCAGGACGTGATCCTCATGAACTGCGTGGGGATCCGGACCATCCTGGTCCACGGGGGAGGGCCGGAGATTGAAACCATGCTGAACCTGGTGGGCAAGGAGAGCCGTTTTGTCCAAGGCCTGCGGTATACCGATGATGAAACCATGGAGATAGTCCAGATGGTTCTCTGCGGTAAGGTCAACAAGGATATCACCTCCCTGATTCAGCAGGCCGGCGGCAGGGCCCTGGGGCTCTGCGGCATCGACGGGGCCCTGCTCCGGGCGCGGCGCTTTAGTTCCGCCGGGGAAGACCTGGGTTTTGTGGGGGAAATAGAGACCGTCAATACCCCGGTATTGGAAAACATTTTGGATGGCGGCGCCATCCCGGTTATTTCCTCGGTGGCCCTGGGGACCGGGGATGTGGAGGGTCATGCCCTGAACGTCAACGCCGATACCGCCGCCGCCAAGATCGCCGCCGCCCTGGGCGCGGAAAAGCTCATCCTCATGACCGATGTCCGGGGGATCCTGCGGGATGTTCAGGACCCGGACTCCCTGATAAAACAGGCGGTCCGGCCGGAATTGGAGGGCCTTAAAGCAGAGGGGGTCCTGAGCAAGGGTATGATCCCCAAGGTTGAATGCTGCGGCCTCGCCCTGGATGGGGGGGTTAAGAAAGCCCATATTATTGACGGGCGGATTCCCCACGCCCTTCTTATCGAGCTTTTTACCGATGAGGGGATCGGCACTATGATTGAAGGAGCTGCTGTATGACCGACGTGTTTATGAATACCTATCACCGGCTGCCGGTGACCTTTACCCATGGGGAGGGTTCCTGGCTGCTGGATACCGCCGGGAAGCGGTACCTGGACTTTAGCTCCGGTATAGCGGTGAACTGCCTGGGTCATGGGCATCCGGCCCTGGTTAAGGCCCTGGCGGAACAGGCGGCGAAACTTATCCATACCAGTAACTACTATCTCAGCGACGTATCCGCCGCGTTTGCGGAAAAGCTCGTGGCCGCCTGCGCCGGGGTGGGGATGCGGAACTTGTTTCTGGGAAATTCCGGGGCCGAGGCCAACGAGGGGGCCTGTAAGATTGCCCGGAAGTATTCCCTTAAAAACCACGGCCCCGGCCGGCACCGGATCGTGACCCTCAAGGGAAGCTTCCACGGCAGGACCATCACCACCCTTTCCGCCACAGGGCAGGAGAAGTTCCATAAGGATTTTGGCCCCTTTACCGAGGGTTTCCTCTTTATCCCCCCGGACGACCGGGCCGCCCTGGACCGGGCCCTGGACCCTTCCACCACCGCGGGACTCCTGATCGAGGCCATCCAGGGGGAAAGCGGCGTCATCCCCATGGATGGGGCCTATATAGAGGCCGCGGCGAAGCTCTGTGCGGACCGGGACATCCTCCTTATGTTTGACGAGATCCAGTGCGGGATGGGCCGGACCGGGACTTTCCTGGCCTGTGAGGCCTACGGGGTAAGACCCGACCTTGTTACCCTGGCCAAGGGCCTGGCCGGGGGCGTTCCCGTGGGCGCGGTCCTGGCGGGGGAGAAGGCCGCGGATGTATTCGAAACCGGCGACCATGGTTCTACCTTTGGGGGTAATCCCCTGGCCGCCGCCGGGGGGCTTGCGGTGCTGGAGGTGGTGAATAAACCGGCGTTCTTACAGGAGATTGTCCGGAAGGGGGAAAAGATCCGGACGGCCCTCCGGTCCTGGAACCACCGGGCAATCAGGGAAATCCGGGGCCGGGGACTCATAATCGGCGTGGATATCACCGCCCAGGCCTGGCCCGTATTGGAAGCCGCCCTTGCCCGGGGCCTCCTTATTCTGCAGGCGGGGACCAACACCCTGCGGTTCCTCCCCCCCTATACCATCAGCGACGAGGAGATAGACCAGGGACTTGGGATCCTCCGGGAGGTTTTAGATACCCTTTAGGGGAAGAGAGTGTGGAAAGCTGCCCGCCAATGAATTAACATTTAAAACATAAGGAAAAAATGAAAAAAAAGTTTATTGCGGGTTTGTTCTTATTAAGCGCCTGGGCGGCATTTTCACAAAGATTGTCCACCGTGGCGGTGCTGCCCTTTGAGGCGGGCCCGGGCGGTCCCGGTTCGGATGATGCGGTACGGATAACAGGGCAGGTCATCTCCGAACTTATATCCTGGGGAAGTTTAACGGTTATCGACGCGGCTCAGGCCGAAGGGGCCGAGTATTTGATCCGGGGGCAATTATCCAGGACCGGTGGGGCCCTGGTCCTGACCGCCACTGCCTATGACGCAAAAACGGGGAAGGCCTTAAATTCCGCCAGGGAACAGGCCGCGGATCTGAATGAACTTCTGGGAAAGATCTTTTCCCTCTGCGTCCAGGTGGTGGAAAACATCCCCTTTCCCAATTATATGATTGGAAAATGGAGATCCTCCATAAACCTGGGCGACGCCTCCCTAACCTGTATCATGGAATTTAGATCCGATAGGACGGTGCTGGTTGAACGGTATGACACCTATGAGCGCCGGAATGATTCTTCCCTGCAGTACCATGCCTATGGGAGGGGGACCTATTCGTACAGCGGCCATGTGCGGAGGGTCCTGGCCTTCAGGGATGCCAAGGGTACGGTGTACAGGGAAGCGCCGGTTGATGGATCGGTTACTATTACCCTGTCCCTGGAAGACGCCCTTCCCAAGTATGGCTCCATCAGCCAGAGCAGGATTAGTTTAGCCTTTGATGACATAAAAAGCAGTTTTGAATTGATAAGTGCCGGTTTTTTATGCGGCGATAATCCGGGCGGTTCCGCTGCCTACCCGCAGGCTGCGGTCGCCTATACCCATTTCACAAAAATTCAATAGGAGGTTCCGGTGCAAAACAGTGCTATCCCTATTCCCATACATATATGTCTCTGGGGCATATTGATCCTTTTTCCCCCATTCCTCCCTGCCCAGACCGGCGGAAACCGTACCACCGGCTCCGCCGGGACGGAAGTCCCCGTGAGCGCCCTCCCCATTTGGGAACGGGATCTGCAGGGCCTCGTGCCGGGGCTGCCTTTTCTGCAGGCGGAATCGGTGGTGATGGCCATTGACCGGGGGATGATCCGATCCTACAGCCGGGGGGGAACCTTTTTGTGGGACTTTGATCCCCGGGCAGGAGTTACCCCCTATACGACCCGTTCCCCGGAGGGGACCACCTATGCATGTAATACCGAAGGGGTCTTCATGGCCATAAACCGGGTCGGCCGGGAACTTTGGCGGCTGACTTTGGAACAGCCCATTACCTTTCCCGCAGTGCTTGGCTGGGATGGCCGGGTTTTTATCCCCATCGGGCGGGTCCTTGCCTGCCGTACAGCTTCGGGATTTGCCCTTTGGCGGCAGGATCTGGGAAGCCCCATGGCCGCGGCCCCCATACTGGATCACGAGGGGGGGATAGTTACGGTCCTGGAGAACCGTGATTTCCTCCGGGTCGATCAGTTCGGCGGCATGGAGCGGATAGGGCTCGACCGGGTTCCGGCCATTGTCGTGCCCCTGAAATCGGAGGGCCGGAATAGTTTTATCCTCCTGTATTCCAATGGCGAAACCGAGGGAATAAACCTTGACCTGGCGGCCAGGGCGGGCTCAAAGCTGACCCGTTTCCGCCGGCCCTCCCTGCCCGCGGCCCCGGCGGCCGCGGCGGGAAGGGAGGATCAGATAGTGGTAACCCTTAGGGACGGCAGGGTCCTGTGCTGTTCCGGAAACGGGGGGCAGGTCCTGTGGAGCGGGGACAGCCATGAAACGGCGGCGGAGAAAGGCCCGGGCAATGTGGCTTCCCAGGAAGCCGTCATGGTCTTTGATGAACGGGGGGTCTTTGTGCTTTCCCTCCGGGGCGCCACGGGCTTTGCGGCCAATGGCCGGCGGCGCTGGCTCTTCCATACCAGGGACCTAAGCGCGATTCCCGCGTTGAGTGATGAGGGCCTCCTCTATGCCTGCGGGAAAGATCAACGCCTCCATACGTATAAAGTGGAAAACAAGGAGCGGAATATACCCCGTTCCATGTACGGGCCGGACCCGGAGGGAACCTATGGCCTGGGCAATCCCCCGCCCTCTCCCTGGGCGGAATTTCCCCATCGTTTTACAGAAGGGGAATTGACCGCCATGTATGCAGCCATCGATTCGGCTACAAAAAGCGGACAGGTAGGGGAGAACGAGACCGCCTATGTCGCATACCTGATGGAGATGACCGGCGGCATACTGAATACCCCCCACTATTCTCCGGTCCGGCCGCCCATTCAGATAACCCGGCGGATCGAATTGATCCGGCTTTTGGCCCGGATGGGCTCCCGGGAGACCATTCCCTTTTTGGCGAATCTCTTCTACCGGGACCCGGAACCTTCAATCAAAGCGGCCTGCGCTGAGGCTATAGGCCGTATAGGGGTTGATCCCAAGGGGGACGCTATCCGGGCTTATTCTGTTTTTCTTTCCCCCGATAACGCAAACCGGGACCCCATGACCCTGATAGCGGCCTCGGCCTCCGCCGCGGCGCTGGCCCGTTTTTCCGGCCCCCCCCTGGCCCTGGCGGGGATCCGCCTGCTGATGGCCTTTGGCCACATGGATTTTCCGCCGGTGGTAAAACGGCAGGCCCAGCAGGAACTTGACGCCCTGCGGAGGGAGGGGCTGGATAAACCCCTGGAATGAGAGCTCCGGTTACGAGGCCTGCCCTAAAAACCAGGCAATAACATAAAAGATATATATGTGGGCGGGGTAGAAGATATAGAAGAAGTACTTGGATCCCCGGCCCCGCTGCCCGTTATAGAGGAGTATGGGAATGACGGCAAATACCATGAGCCACTGGGCGCTGTGGGTGGTCAGCCACGACAGGAGGCCGAAGGCCAGTACCAGCGCGGCCTGGGCAAGCCGGTACTTCCGCAGGATATAAAAGAGCAGCCCCAGCAGGATCAGGGGAAAACCGCCTTCCGCGGAAATGGGGTTGGGGATAAAAAGCAGTACCGCGGCGGCGGTCACGTTCTCCTTAGTCAGGGCAATAAGCAGGGCCAGCCCGATAAGCAGGGACAGGAGGAAGACCCCAATGGCCAGGAAAACCTTTCCCGCCTTTTTTTCCGTAATACCCTTCTTCACCAGATCAAAGAGCCCCATATAAAAGGCGGCCACAAAGAGGGTGCTGAAGATATTATTGATCAACGTCACCTCTTCAAGGGGCATATAGCGGTTAAAGACCCTGTTCATGATGGACATGAGGAAAAACCCTGCCAGGAGCCGTATCATATAGATTCTTCTATCCCGGGTAAAATAGAAGCCCTCGGCGCAGAGGAATAGGAACATGGCCGCCACGGGCCGGCCAAACCAGTTGAACCAATAGGGAGCGCCCTGACTTATGAACATCTGGTGCAGATGATCCATCACCATCAATAAAATACCGATGATTTTGATAGCATTCCCTGAAAGGATATGATAACGATTTTGTTTGAATTTTAAGATTTTTACTTCAGTTTCCATAACGTTCTCTCTTTTTTTTATTAATTAGAGCATACTATATTTTTTTCGGAAAATCAACAACGGGGTGGAAATACCGGAAATTTTACATTTATAAGGAAATTTTACCACGAACCTCACCAACGCTGCTATTCGTTGACATATTCTATGCGGCTTACCGGTACAGGTCTTTACGCATACTGATTGTTTTGCGGTTTTTGTTATAGAGTTCGCTGTTTGGAATAAAGTCGTTTTTTTCATAAAAAGCTAAAACGCCTTCATTGTGTTCTATGTCGGCATCCACGGTGATGAAACGGGCGGCGCAATAGGCAGCATTACAGGTCCACGCAAGACGCTCCGCGCTGTCAATCATAAAGGTTCCAATACCTTTATATTTTTCCAAAAAGCTGCGGTCAACCGCCAGTTTGGCGATTTTCATGGCCGGTATGGTCTTGAATGGATAATTAAGGTTGTGGAGTTCCTTTTCGGTAAATGATAATTTTATTGCGTCCATGATAAGGGACATATATGCCGCGATTTTGCCGCTTGACCGCTCGGTGAGGAGCCACGTAAGGGCTATATGATCATTCATGGAACGCAGAACGTCTTGTAAAAGGTATTCATTATACTCGATAACTCCACAATCGAAAAATGCGGGTAGTTTCTCAGGAGAAACCGGTTCAAGATAAAAATAATCCCCGCCGTTTTTGAAGGTTATCTTGATCCGGCTGTTCACTTCCGGAAAACCTTGTCGATATAGGCGGCCTTTTTTTCAAGCCGTTTATAGACCGATGCCGGTATTGGCTTGCGTATTTGCTCAATAACTTCACGGGCGATTTTCTTGTCCCTTATCTCCGTTGGCTGTACCGGCTTAACTTTCGTACCCATGATCTCCTCCAATGAACTAAATATACCCCGCTTTGCTATTTTTGGCAAGGAGACGTTGACAGGAGACGTTGACAAACGGCCATTTTGCGGGGCGGACAGAGGCTTTCCGGCAGCCTTCGCGGGGTCAGACCTCCGGAAGATTAACTACGGACCCCACGAACAAAGAGTAAAACTCCAATTAGAGAACCGCACAAAGGAAGAGGAAGAAAACCGCAAAGGTGCAGAAATCCGTCGATGGTACCCGGATTATGCGAGAAATCCCTCTTCCCCCCTCATAGAGATCGGTAATTCCACAATGGGAGAAAAACAAGAAGGCCTGGGCGGGTTATCTGAAAGCGGACACTTGACCGAAGCCCCGCAGGGGCAAGCGGGACCTATTACATTTTTCTTATAGGTTTACCTTTTCCGGGGTCCCGCCCTGTTACCGGTGTTCCCAAAACACGCTCAATGTTTCGCCTGCGAATTTTGGGCGGGCCGCTTTTAGATGTTCCGCCCAGGCCATTTTTTTTGTCTATGGGTGGAAATACGGTGGAATATTTTATCGCTTCCTGGTATGATGCCCTATCAAATTCGGAGTTATCAATGAAAAAGAAAATCGTTCTGGCCTATTCCGGCGGACTGGATACCACGGTGATCATTCCCTGGCTCAAGGAAAATTATGACTGCGATATTGTGGCGGTCTGTGTGGACGTGGGGCAGGAGGCGGACTGGAAGGGCATTAAGCAGCGGGCCCTGGATACGGGGGCCCTGTCCTGTCATGTGGCGGATGTA
>JAISOR010000078.1 GCA_031275535.1 Treponema sp.
GGCATTGGGAGGACGCAAATTATCTGTTTAGCGATTCCCGATGGCCAAACGCGGATCAACTCTACGGATATGCGGCGGAATGTGGATTAAAATGCCTTATGCTCCGGTTCGGCATGGCCTTCGAGTCGGAGGGATACCCTCCCCGGGAAGATAGGGTGCATAGCAACAGGCTCTGGCCCCGCTACGAGGCATACCGGGCCGGCGCCGGCGCGGCGGGATACCTGCTCCCCCGGCAGAATCCCTTCGACAACTGGCATAGTTCCCAGCGCTATGCCGATGGATCGACCTTCAGCCAGGCCCATGTAGAAGCACACCGGCGGGGAGCGAAATTCGTGCGGGGCCTGATCAACAAGGCCATTTTGGAAGGAATACTGGTGATATGAAAACCTTTGACGAAATACTGCCGGCGGTGCGGAAGTCCCTGGAAGAAGAAGCCGGGAATCTGGCAAAAATCGGAAAACTGATTATTAACCGCGATCTGAACGGCCTTGTCTGGCTGGTGGCTGATGAAAGGATCGAAAATGATGCGAAGGCCCAAAACGCCCTGGCTGCCGTAGTACGCCGTATTGCCGGCCGTCTTGAATCCCGTTTTCCCGAAACAAACAATGTGCTTTATGAATCCTCCCCGGATGCGGTGTTGCGGGGAACGCCCCATTTTCCCCTGGAGGGATTTCCTGAGGTTATCATAGCGGATCGCCTCATCGCGGAAAACGATTGGCGGAGCATAGCGCCTCCCGCCTCCGGCGCGTCCCGGATAGTGTTTTTTTCTATAAAGGGAGGCGTGGGCCGCTCAACGGCCCTGGCGGCGGCGGCCTGGGCATTGGCCGAGGAGGGCAAAAAGGTTATGGTCCTGGATCTGGACCTTGAATCCCCCGGCCTTTCCGGCTCCCTGCTGCCCGGCGATAAACGCCCCGCCTATGGCATAACCGACTGGCTGGTTGAGGATCTGCTCCATAACGATGAGGCGGTTTTCCCCTATATGACCGCCCTAAGCGATCTCTCCCATAATGGGGAGATCTGTGTCGTTCCGGCCCACGGCCGGGACCCCGGCGAATACATCGCAAAACTGGGGCGGGTATGGATGTCAAAATTCAAAGACAATTTCCCTGATCCCTGGCAACACCGCCTGGGCCGTCTGCTGGAGAAGCTGGAAAACCAGTGGCGCCCCGATGTTATCTTAATCGATTCCCGCGCCGGTATTGATGAGGTCTCGTCCGCCTGTATTACCAGCCTGGGGGCCGAGACGGTTCTGCTTTTTGCCATTGACAGCGATCAGACCTGGACCGGTTACGATATCCTCTTCCGGCATTGGCTCCTTAACGAGGCGGCCCAAACCATCCGCAGCCGCCTGCGGATAGTGGGGGCGCTCATTCCGGAAACCAATCAATCAGAGTATCTTGACGGGCTCTGTGAACATGGCTGGGATCTTTTTACCGACCGCTTATACGATACGGTTCCCCCGGGCGCTTCCGCCGACGACTATTGTAACTACGATAAGGGTGATAGCGACGCCCCCCATTACCCCTGGCCGGTGATGTGGAACCGCGGATTTGCGGCATTGCAGAATATATACGAGCCGCTCCGGCAGGCTGTGGTCAAAGACCAGGCAGCCGGCATCTTTGGGGGTCTGATAGAAGGCTTAAAGGGGAGCATCGAAAAAAATGGCTGAGATCCTCAAAACAATCCGCCAGGCAATAGTCGAGGTCATTCCGGAAACCTCTTTTAACTCCGCGGAAACCCTCAGCCCCCGGCAGCTCTATATCCCTCCGGCGCATATTAAATCACTGCAACTCTACCACAATCTGATAATCGGAGCCAGGGGGGTAGGCAAAACAACCTGGACCAGGGCGCTGGGGGATGAACATTTAAGAAACATCATCGGCGCCAACATACCGGAATTAAAAAACATAAAGGTACAGATCGGGTTTTCGGAAAGCCCGCTGGATGAACAATACCCCTCGCCGGAAATTTACAGGGATCTGTTGAAAAAAAAATTTACCGCCTACGAGATCTGGCAGGCCGTGCTTGCCCGCTGGTTATGCGGGGAAATAGGGGATTCTCTTCCGGGAAAAGACTGGGCATCCAGCGTCGCCTGGGCGCGGAAGAATCCCGAACCCTGGGCGAAAGTTCTACAAAAGTCCAACGATTCGTTTAAATCGAAGGGCGTTAAGGGCCTCATCGTATTTGACGCCCTGGATCGTCCGGGCGATACCTGGGACAGAACGGATGAAATAGTCCGGGATCTGCTGCGCCTTGCGGTGCGGCTCAAGGCATACTCCCATATCCATACAAAAATTTTCCTGCGGGAAGATCAGATCTCCCGGACCGTTACGGACTTTCCGGATTCTTCAAAACTCCTGTCCGCAAAGATAGATCTGGACTGGTACTTGTACGACCTGCACGGGCTGCTCTGGCATCTGCTCTGTAACGCTCCGGGCGAAGGAGGCGATGTTCTCCGGAATCTGTACCGGGAATCCCTTGGCAGCGAGCCGGAACGGAGCGAAGATTACCGGACAATTGCTGATGACGCCAAACGGGACGAAGCGGCGCAGCGCCGCCTCTTTGACAAACTGGCCGGGCCCTGGATGGGAAAGGATAAGCGGCGGGGCGTTCCCTACATCTGGTCCGTGGGCCACCTGGCGGACGGCGCAGGACGGACATCCCCCCGTTCCTTTCTGGCGGCCATACGGCAAGCCGCGGAGGATTCATTGGACAGGGGCGGGGAGTATCCCCTGCATTACGAGAGCATTAAACGGGGTGTGCAGAGGGCGTCTTCCATCCGGATCAATGAGATGGCGGAGGATTATCCCTGGGTGCGGAATATCTGCAAACCCCTGGAGAATCTGACGGTGCCGGTTGAGTTTGCCGCCATACAGGCCCGCTGGAATGAAAGCTATCCCAAAGGCCCCACCAGCATCGCCGCCGCAGAGCGGCTTCCTCCCCAACAGCAGGATCAGGGGTGGATTGGGATACAAAAAGAACTCGTCCGCCTCGGCGTTTTTACGGAGATGCGGGACGGCCGGGTTAATATGCCGGATCTGTACCGGGTAGGCTTTGGCCTGGGCCGCAAAGGCGGCGTTACCCCTCTTAAGAAATAATTCCCCTTTCAGGGCTTCCCGCTATTCTTTACCCACTCATGTAAAAAACGCAGGGCGTACTGTTGTATGCCGCCGAAGTAGGTGTCGATGAAGGCCGCCAGATCCCGGCCCACATACCGGTAATGCCAGCTTTCCCAGCGGTAGCCGGTAAGTTCCTCGTAGCCCTGGGGAAAGGAGAGGGACCAGCCAAAACGGCCCCCATGGGCCCGCATCCAGCGGCCCGCCGGGGTATCCGCAAAGGAATCGTCAATGGAGCCAAAGTCCACCACCAGGCCCAGCTGATGCTGGCTGTGCCCCGGCCGGGCCGATTCCCGGTCCGCCGTCTCCTGTCCGGATTCCCGGACATTCCGGGCATAGACTTCCGCCTGGTACGCATAGGACCGGTACGCGGAGGATGCCAGGAGGCTTACCCCTTCGGACAAGGCGGCGGCGGTCATTTCTGCCAGGGACTCCGCGGCGGGGCGGCGCAGAAGAAGGCCCCGGCGGTTTACCAAATACGAGGGACCTTGCAGCTCCACCAGATCGTCCGGTTCATAATCCTCGGGCAGGGCATGTCCCTTGTCCACCAGGATCCAACCATAGGGGTCTCCCTCCAAAACGGACAGGAGGTCCAGGATAAAGCGGGGCCCTTCGGCGGCCGCAGCCAGTATCCGCCGGGAAAGTTCCGCCGGAAGCTCCGCCCCCTCTAAAACCCATCGCAGCTGATCCTTAAACGCGGCCTCCACGTCCGCCGCGGGGTTTGTCTCCGGGGCATCCCCGGCGGCGCCGGGCGGCCCGTCATCCGTAAGCCGGTTCCGGGAACCAGGATCAATGCCGCCCGCGGGCCCCTCCCCTTTCCCGGAACAGGAAGGGGATAGCAAAACAAGGCTTATTAATAGAAGATACCTTAGGGGGCCTGGGGCTCTCCGTTTTTCCATACCGCTGTTCATCCTTGTTCCGTCCTCCGGGGCTTATTGATCGGCAAAGACCGATACGTACTTCCTGCGGGATTCTACCAGGGACTTTAGTTCCGCCAGCATGGCCTTATCCACCGCTTCGGCGATGGGCAAGACATACTGAACCGTCTCTTCGGTATACCGGCTGATAAACTCCGGGTTGATCACAAAACCCAGGGATATCATATTGGAGATCCGGTCCGCCACTTTAAGGATCTTGGCGTTCCGGGAACCGGTTTTGAGAATCCGGGTAAGGAATTCCGGCTTGGTCTCCTCCGGGAGGTGGGTAACCTCCAGGACCAGATCGTATACCGCGGGGCTTTCATAATCTATCGTTAAAAGAAGATTGTGGTTAAAGTCCGGGATATCCTCAATCAGGTCATGGACTATGGAAGCCTTGAGGAGGACCGAATCGATATAGCCATAATCCACCAGGGTCGCCATGGTGTCGAGCTGATGGCGGAACATATTTCCCCCACCCTCCCGGACTTTTCCGATCAAGGCGGTGGAAAGTTGTATGTACGGCGCAAGATGGGTTCCCTTCAGGCGCAGCATTTCCTGGGTGGTCATTATCCCCGCTCCTCTACGCCATATCCTTGATATAGGCTTCCAGTTTGCTAACCCGTTTCAAGGCTTCCTCCAGTTTTGTCCGTTCATCCGCCACCAGTTCCGGCGGGGCATTTTTAAGGAAATTTTGGTTAACGAGTTTTGCCTCCAGGGCAAGGATAAACGTATGGTCCTTTTCTATATCCTTCATAAATTTCTGTTTAAGAAGAGCCATATCCACCGCTTCCGCTATATACACAAAGGCCTCAAAGCCGGACCCCACCAGGCCGATGGAACCCTCCGGCCGGGAGCCGCCGGACCCCTCCTCTATGGCCAGGTCGCCGATATGGGCCAGCAGTTTTACCAGCCCCCCATTATCCCGGAGCAGGGGGCCCCGGGATGGGCTTAGCCGGACCAGGACCCGGATGCTTTTATCCGGGCTGATGGTACACTCGCTGCGGAGGGTCCGCACCATACGGACCAGTTCCTGGAGGAAGGCGAAGTCCCCCTCCGCCTGGGGATTGGCCCTTGTTTCATCATACCTGGGATAGGGGGCGGTGATCAAAAGCTCCTCCGCCGCGCCCCGGGCCTGATTAAGTTTGCCGTAAATTTCCTCGGTCACAAAGGGAAGCAGGGGATGGAGGAGCCGGAGGGATTCGACGAGGACATCCAGAAGGACCGTGGTGGCCCGGTCTTTTTCATCCCCCTCCCCCTCCCGCATGGAAAGTTTGGTGGCCTCCACATACCAGTCGCAAAAATCATTCCAGAAATACTCATAGGCCGTCTGGGCCGCGTCGTTATAGCGGTAGGAGAGGAAGGCCTCTTCCATGGCCTTAGCCGCCCCGTTGAGCCGGGAGTAGATCCACCGGTCCTCCGCCTTGAGGGAAGGGTTTTCCACCAGGTTCCGGCCGTCCAGGTTCATCAGGATATACCGGCTGGCATTCCAAACCTTATTGGCAAATTTGGAGCCCAGCTTAAAGGATCCCTTATCCAGGAGGATGTCCTGTCCCTGGGCGCAGAGAAAGGCCAGGGTGAACTTGAGGGCGTCGGCGCCGAACTGGTCCACCAATTCCAGGGGGTCCAGGCCGTTCCCCAGGCTCTTGCTCATCTTCCGGCCCTGCTTGTCCCTGAGGAGCCCATGGATATAGATATCCCGGAAGGGGACCCGGCCGGTAAATTCCAGCCCCGCCATGATCATCCGGGAGACCCAGAAAAAGATGATATCATAAGCGGTTACCAGGGCGGTGGTCGGATAAAACCTGCTAAAGTCGTTCTCCCCCCCCCCAGGCCCGCCGCCCTCCCCTTGCGGTTCACCGCCCTCTCTGTGGAGTTCGCCGCCAGGCGAAACGTCAGGCCAGCCCAGGGTGCTAAAGGGCCAGAGCCAGCTTGAAAACCAGGTATCCAGCACATCCGGGTCCTGTTTAAGCCGGGAAGAACCGCAATGGGGACAAGCGGTAATATCCCGGCGGGAAACAATGGTTTTGCCGCAGTCCTCACAATACCACGCGGGGATCCGGTGGCCCCACCAGAGCTGGCGGCTGATGCACCAGTCCCGGATGTTTTCGAGCCAGTGCTGGTAGGTGTTCTCCCATTTCCGGGGATAGAAGAGGAGCTCCCCCCGCCGCCAGGCGGCCAGGGCCTTTTCTGCCAGGGGCTTCATACGGACAAACCACTGCTCCGAGAGGTAGGGTTCAATTACCGTATGGCAACGGTAACAATGCCCCACCGAGTGGGTAATATCCTCCGCCTTTATAAAAAGCCCGGCCTCCCGGAGGTCCGCAAGAACCGCCTGCCGGGCCGCCAGGACCGTCATGCCCCGGTATTTTTCCGGGACCGCATCATTCAGGCGGCCCTCGGGGCTCAGGATATTGATCAGGGGAAGCCCGTGGCGGGAAGCCACTTCCCAGTCGTGGGGATCGTGGGCGGGGGTGATCTTGACCACCCCGGTCCCAAAGTCCTTGTCCGCATAAGTATCGGCAATCACGGGGATCTCCCGATCCGTCAGGGGCAGGCGGACCGTCTTTCCCACCAGGTCCCGGTAGCGCTCATCCTCCGGGTGGACCGCCACCGCCGTATCCCCCAGGAGGGTTTCCGGCCGGGTGGTGGCCAGCTCTATAAAGCCGCCGCCGCCGGCAGAGGTTCCGCGGGCTATGGGATACCGGATATGGTACATCTTCCCGGCCAGCTCTTCGTATTCCACCTCATCATCCGAAAGGGCGGTGCCGCAGGAGGGGCACCAATTCACCAGATAGTTACCCTTATAGAGGAGGTCCCGTTCGTAGAGGGTAACAAAGACCTCCCGCACCGCCCTGGAAAGCCCTTCATCCATGGTAAAGCGTTCCCTGGACCAATCCACGCTGGCCCCCATGCGGGAAAGCTGCCGGGAAATACCGGCGTGGTGCTCTTCTTTTACCTTCCAGGCGGCTTCCACAAATTTTTCCCGCCCCAGATCATGGCGGGTCTTTCCCTCTGCCCTGAGCCGTTTTTCCACCACATGCTGGGTGGCAATTCCCGCATGATCCGTACCGGGAATCCAGAGTACCGGCCCCCCCCGCATACGGTGAAAACGGATGATTATGTCCTGCAGGGAGATGTTAAGCCCGTGTCCCAGATGGAGGATCCCCGTTACATTAGGGGGGGGGATGACAATTACATAGGGAAGTCCGTTTCCTGGGGGGGGCGCCGCATTTGAAGCGGCGGCCTCCGGTTTAAAGGCGCCGCGTTCTTTCCATAGGGCATAGATCCGATCCTCAAAGGTTTTCGGATCAAAGGCTTTTTCCAGTTCAATCGCCTTCATCTGGACTCCTGTAATTCATACGTTGAGACTAGTTCAAATAATACGCTATTATGGTAAAGTATTCAACGGATAGTATCATGTGGTTCGTACCGTTAAATATAGATGAGGCAGTTCCAAAATGTCAGATTTTGGAACTGCAACCT
>JAISOR010000129.1 GCA_031275535.1 Treponema sp.
CGGTAAATAGAAGCGATCACCGCCAAAGCGCCATAGGGAACGACCAGATCCGCCCCATAGCCAAAGAGCAGGGCAAAGTGCATCAATTCCCGGGGTTCCGCGGACTCGGCAATGATGGACAGCTCCATGCGGCGGCCGGCCTTTATCAGGCCGTGATGCACCGCCCCAACGGCCAAATGGGCGGGCACGGCGCAGCGTCCCGCCTCCGGGTCCAGGGCCGCCCGGTCGGAGAGGATGAGGAGGGAAACCCCCTCCTCCGCCGCCTTAAGGGCCTCTTGCACCAGGCGGTCCAGGGCGGCCTCCAGCGGGGAGGGGCCCTGGGGGGCCTTATCCCCGCCTTCCGCCCTTTCCAAGAGGGGCACATAAAAGGTCGCATCCAGGCTTAGGGATTTGAATTCTTCAGGATTAAGGGCTTTAAGATTTTCCAGGTCTTCGGGGGCAAGAATGGGCTGTAGGATCTTGATCCGCCGGCAATGGGCCCCGGATTCATCCAGCAGATTCCGCTGGGGCCCCACAAAACTGGTCAGGGTCATCACCAGATCTTCCCGGATGGAGTCGATAGGGGGATTCGTCACCTGGGCAAAGACCTGTTTAAAATAAGCGTATACCCGCTGGCTCTTATCGGAGAAAACGGCTATGGGAGTATCGGTCCCCATGGAACTGGTGGGCTCCTGGCCGGTCTCCGCCATGGGCAAAAGAAGCCGCTCCCGGTCTTCCCGGGTATAGCCAAAGGCCCGCTCCATAAAGGAAACCGCCTCTTCGCTGTTAAGCTGGGGGTCCCCCAGGGCCCCTTCCTCCGGTTCCTGGTTCAGGGTGATAATCTGTTTTGCCCATTCCGCATAGGGCTTGTTCCGGCAGACCTCCTGCTTAACCTCCGTATCCGGGATGATCCGGCCCTCGGCCAGATCTACCAGCAGGAGCTTCCCCGGCATAAGCCGGCCCTTATAGGCCACCTCGTCCGCCGCAAAATCCTGGACCCCGGTTTCGGAGGCCATCACGATCAGATCGTCCCTGGTGATGGTATACCGGGAGGGCCGGAGCCCATTGCGGTCCAGGGTGCCCCCCACATAGCGGCCGTCGCAAAAGACCATGGAGGCGGGCCCATCCCAGGGCTCCATAATGCAGGCATGGTATTCGTAAAAGGCCTTGAGATCCGGGGGTATGGGGTTCTTATCGTTCCATGATTCGGGGATCAGCATCATCAGGGCGTGGGGGAGGCTGCGGCCGGACATGACCAGCAGTTCCAGCATATTATCAAAGGTGGCGGAGTCGCTCCGGTCCGGTTCCAGAACGGGCAGAATATCCTGCAACAGGGCGCCCATCCGGGGGTGGGAAAACAGGGCCTCCCGGGCGGCCATCCAGAAACGGTTCCCCCTGATGGTGTTGATTTCCCCGTTATGGGATACCATTCTAAAGGGCTGCGCCAGGGACCAGGCGGGAAAGGTATTGGTGGAAAACCGGGAATGTACCAGGGCAACCGCGGTTTCTATCCCCCCGTCCCGGAGCTCGGGGTAGTAATCTTTAAGCTGGGTAGACATGAGCATACCCTTATACACGATGGTCCGGGTTGAAAGGGAGGGGAGGTGGCATTCCACGGAGGCTTTTTTCAGGGCCTCCTGTTCCCGCAGGACCTTTTCCAGCCGTTTCCTGAATATATAAAGCTGAAATTCCAGATCCGGGATGCCGGCAGACCCGGCGTCCCCGGAACCGGCCCTTGGGGAGGCGGGCTCCCCCGCATCCCTGGGTACGAGAAAGATCTGCCGGACCAGGGGTTCCGCAGCCTTGGCAATGGCGCCGAGGGCCCCGCTATTAGTGGGCACGTCCCGCCAGGCAAGGACCGAAAGGCCCGAAACCGCGGCGGTTTCCTCTATTATCTTTACCGTCAGGCTTCGGAGTTCCTCCGATTTCCTGTCCTCCCCGGGGCCGGGAAGGAACACCAAACCCGTACCATAGGCGCCGGGGGGAGGAAGGGTGGAAACAATCTTCTTATAATAATCATGGGGTATCTGTATAAGAACCCCCGAACCGTCTCCAGTCTTATTATCCGCACTCTCCGCGCCCCGGTGTTCCATGCGTTCCAGAACTTCCAGGCCCCGTTTTAAAATCCCATGGGACTTTCGACCCCTAATATCCGCAACAAAGCCTATGCCACAGGAATCGTGTTCATCTTCTTTCCTGTATAAGCCTCCAAAGGTATGTTTTTCCAGGGTACACTGGTCAGCCCCTTCTTCGTGTTCGCCCATGACGGTTCCCCTATATCCATAATTATCATTGATATTTATACAAAAACTAAAGCATTTATGCAATATGGCTGCATAAATTTTCAATAATTCCACATTTGAACGAAAAAATGGCCCGTCTGGGCCATCGTATCTTTCTCCAATAGTGGAATTACTGCTTTTTATAAGGGGATAAAAAAAACCGCCGCCGAAAGGAGGAAACGGCGGCGGAACTGCAAAGATATAAAATTATGGAGGAGATCAAAAATAAAAACACAGCACAGCGGATTAGGTTACAAAAAACAAATATTTTGACAGAAAAGAAGAAGGCGGTTATTCTATAAGAACCGTGAAAAAGATCCTGCGTATCCTAATCGTATTTTTTGCCCTGATCTTTATCGCCCTAATCGGCTGGTCAATCGTGGAACTCCGTTCCATAGAGCAATCCATCCACGCCGCAGGCAAAAAACCCGGCCGGGGACAGGTCGTTTTTCACTTTGCCGCCTTAATACCTTCTATAGAACACGACCTTTTTTATATCCGGGCCTATAACGGCATGAAGGAAATTGCCGACGCCGAACAGGCCATGCTCCAGATCTTTGAATACCAGAGGGGAGAAGGGGCCTATTC
>JAISOR010000162.1 GCA_031275535.1 Treponema sp.
GTCCCCCTATGGTTTACACGGACACCCCACCAGGGTTTTTCTCCACCGTACCGGTGCATTTTCTCCGGGGTATCCCGGATATACACAAAAATTTGCCCGGGCGTTCCTTATGTGGGGGGAAGAGGGGGGGTTCCCCGCATAATTCGGGTAATTTTCCCGCACCCCCCCCTTCAATATGTCATGATCCCCGCAGTACCGCCTCACGCTTCACTCTCAACTCCCCACACTTTTTTGAGTGTAGGCAAAAAGTAAATGCTGTTGCCCTGGGCAATCCCACATATGAACGAAAAAATGGCCCGGGCAGAACATCTAAGCGGCTTTTCAGATGGGGTGGTTTACCGGGGTTTCGGGGGGCCGGCCTTCCAGAACATCCAGGGCGTTCCGGGCGGTCCGGGTCTTTAGGATGGAGACCGCCTCCTGGCTATAATAGGCGCTGTGATCCGTAAGGATCACGTTGTCCAGGCCCAGGAGGGGATGCGATGCGGGCAGGGGTTCCCGCTCAAACACATCGAGCCCCGCGGCGCCGATCTTGCCGCTTTTTAGGGCGTCGATAAGGGCGGCTTCGTCTATTACCGGTCCCCGGGAAATGTTGATGACTATGACCCCGTCTTTCATCCGGCCAATGGTTTCGGCGTTAATGCAATGCCGGGTCTGGTCATTCAGGGGGACATGGAGGGAGATAAAGTCCGAACCCCGGATAAGTTCATCAAACGAGGCGGCCTGGCCGAACATGCCGGGGTGCAATTTTTCCCCAATGCGGGGGTCCGCTATAAGGATACGGCTAAAACCGAAGCCCTGGACCTTTTCCCAAAAGGCCTGGCCGGTGGCCCCGAAGCCCACGATGCCCAGGGTCCGGCCGGACATGCGCCGGATGGGCTGGTTCAGGTTCCAGCCGCCCTTCCTGATGCCCCTGTCCTTAAAGGGGATGCGCCGGACCCCGCAGAGGAGCATCCCCAGGGCGTGTTCCGCCACTTCTTCGGTGCAGTAACCGGGCACATTGGTTACCCAGATGCCCCTTTTTTCAGCCGCCAGGATATCCACATTGTCGTAGCCAATACCGTAACGGGAAATAACCCGGCAGTTCCGGAGTTTTTCGATAACCCTCGCCGTCATGGGCGCCTGGTTGAGCAGGATCCCGTCGGCATCGGCGCAGGCCCGGATTACATCATCCTCATTATGGCAATCGGCGGTAAGCAAATCCGCCTTTAATTTTGAAAAGACGGCCTTTTCTTCATCATTCCAGCCAAAACGATCATCACTTATTACGATTTTCATTGTAATTTATTATAACCATTAATTCGTGGAATTTCTTGTTTATTAATCGATTTTGTTCCTTGACTTTTCCCCTGTTGAGTTCTAAACTCATGGATATGAACCTCAAGACAGTACTTACAAAGGATACGATTACCTTGCATCTAAAGGGATCCACCAAAACGGAGGTAATCAACGAATTGCTTGATATCCTCGTGGCGGCTAATAAAGTACAGGATCGGGCTGCGGCCTATGCGGCTATTATGGACCGGGAACAAAAGATGTCTACCGGGATGAAGCACGGAATAGCGATTCCCCATGGGAAAAGCGCTACCATAAAGGATCTGGTAGCGTGCATCGGCATTTCCGACACACCCGTCGATTTTGATTCCCTGGATCATGAACCCTGCCGGATTTTCATCATGACCCTTTCGCCGCTCGAAAAAACCGGTCCCCATCTTCAGTTTTTGGCGGAAATAAGCCTGCTCTTTAAGAGCGCGGAGAAACGGGGGGAGATACTTAAAGCAAGCTCCCCGGAAGCGATCCTGCACATCCTCGCGGAATAAGCCTAAGCCCTTTCCCGGGGGATTTCCTCTGCCCCATCATAGCATAGGTTTCTTAAAAACAGAGGACGGCCGCCCTTACGACAGCCGTCCCGTTTTTCCTGTTTTTGCCTTTATTGAATATTTCTCAAGGCCTCGGTGGCAAGGTTTTTAACCGCATTGGTCCAATCCAGGGCCTGAACCGACCGCAGGGCCGGTCTGGCTACGGCCTGGCCTGTGGCGCCCAGGGCGGGAATTATCGCCCGGACCATTTGCTCATCCACCTGGGTCAGGGTGCCGCTCTGGAGCTTCCCATTGATTATCATTAAGAAGGACGAAAGCAGCCGCGCCGCATCCTCGGTTCCCAGGGAGGACAGGGTGGCCACCGCGTTGAGCCGTTCTTCCGCATCGACCCCCTCCTTATAGGAACGTTCAAGCAGGGGATATACGGCGGCATCGCCGGTACCGTACCGGCGGATCATGTTAATGGCCTGTTTCCTCATGCTGGCCAGGTTCATTTGCAGCCTGACATCGTTAGTCGAAGCCCTCCAGCCTTCGGTAAGGGCGGTTACGGCGATGGCGGCCTTGGAGTCGTTAGAGACATTGGAGGCCTCTATGGTCTGGAGGGCCAGGAGTTTTGTCGCATAGGGATATCCGCTGCCCCGTATAACCGAGCTTAGGGGCTCCGAAGGATCGGCCAAAATTACCGGGAGTGAAGCGCCCGCCTGCTGCTTTATACGCTCCGAATACCATCCCGTGGAGGCAAAAAACACCGGCAGATACCCCGAAACATCCTGATATTTCTCCAGGGCGATGATAGCGCCAAAGGCTATCCGTTCCCCCGCCAACCGGTCCGCCGCGGGCCGGGTATTCAGATCCGAAAGGGTCTGGATAACCTGGGGAAGAAACGCCGTGGCCCGCATTTTGCCCAGGGCCATAAGGGCCTCGGCTTTTACCAGGGGATTGGAGAAGGCTCCCACGGCCCTCCATAAATCCCCGGCCGCGGCGGTATACTTTTCTTCCCCCAGACGCTGGGCCAGCAGGATAAGCGCATTATCGGCGGATTCTTTTTCTATAGAGTCCCGGATATTAGGATATTCCCTCGTAAGCCGGGTAAGCGCCTTGCTATAAAAATCACCCGCCCCGGAAATGCCCAATTCTGCGACGCTCTGTAATATACCAAGCTGATCGGTAACTGTACCAGCCCCATCATACAAATAGGTATATATATCCAACTCCTCGGAATCGGAAAAGCCTGCCATGGCAACCGCCAGTAATAAAATACTTATAATAATATAACGTTTCATTTTCTACTTCCCCTCATTCCTAAGTACGTTGTCCCTGGCGGAAGGTATATTCATATTCCAGGATCTGAGTAGACTGGCCTTGAATATTTTCAATAGTCTGACGAAGTAGTTCCCCCGCAGCGCCGTATTCATTACTTACCCGCAGTTGGACCTCCCCATCCGGGGTGGTTTGTTCGTTTTTAAGCTCTAAACCCTCTTCCCACACGGCGCTAACCAGCCGGGTAACTGTCCCATTGGCGTTGTATACTTTCTGACTAACCAGGTTTCCCTCTGAATCGTATTGATTTTCCGCGGAACTGACCTTTCTCCCCGCACCGTCCTTGGTTTCCGAGGCTACCACTAAGCCGTCCTTGTAGGTATATACCGTCTCCGCCAGCTTGACTCCGGCGCCATTGTTGATAATCCGGGACAAACGATTCCCGTTATTATCATAGGTATATTCAAATGAAGACACCGCTTTGCCCGCTCTGTTGACAAAGGTTTCTTTAATAAGATAATTCCGGTCATTATACTGATAGACGACCCGGGATTTGAGCTTATTTTCATCGTCCTTAATCAACTTGGTGGTTACGGCCCCCGTATCTTCCTGATAGGTGTACTCTGTCTGCTCCAGTAAGGCTCCGGAAGCGGAATAACGGTTTTGTGTCAGCAATAGCACATTGGCGGAATCATATTCAGAAACCGTATACTCATCCAGGGCTCCATCGGCAAATTTAACCAGGACCCGTTTTTCTACCGGTATTTGCCCGGCTGCTTCCCTGGTTCTTCGCGATGGTACCGCATTAGCCTGTACATCGGTTTCTCCGGCTGCGTCCCCCTGTCCGGTACTGGTACAGGAGGCGAAGATTATAGCAAACGCTACTATAAAAACAAATGATCTCACGGCAGTACTCCCCTTGCCTTATAATATGATATAGTAAACAGTCTATTCAATCAGCTTTTTACCTAAGGAATCTAATATGTTTATTATAGATCATAATTTTGTCGATGACCAGGGCCGAATTCTCATATTGCGGGGCTGTAACCTGGGGGGCAGCTCCAAATACCCGGTCCGGCCGGAGGGGGCAACCTGGTATCCCGGCTCCCTTGAAAACTCCGGGGAAGTTTCCTTTGTAGGCCGCCCCTTTCCCCCGGAGGAAACGGAGGCCCATTTTGACCGGCTGCGCAGTTGGGGGTTTACCCTTATCCGTTTAGTCATCACCTGGGAAGCCCTGGAACACGCCGGTCCGGGCATGTACGACGAGGCCTACCTGGCCTATCTTCGAAAAATCTGCCTTGCCGCCGAAGAAAGGGGCATATCCCTGTTTATCGATCCCCACCAGGATGTCTGGAGCCGTTGGACCGGCGGGGACGGGGCCCCCCGCTGGACCCTGGAAAAGCTCGGTATGGACCCGGACCGGCTGGACGCGGTTGGGGCGGCGGTGACCCAGCAGCGCTACGGGGACTCCTACCACGGCCCCCTGCCCCGGATGATATGGCCCACCAATTACAATCGCTATGGGGCGGCGACCCTGTTTACCCTGTTCTTTGGGGGCAATACCTATGCCCCGGAAACCACTATCGACGGGGAGCCCGCCCAGGACTGGCTCCAGGAGCGGTACCTGGCCTGTATGCGCCACTGTTTTAGGCGGCTCAAGAACTGTAAGGCCCTTATAGGCTGGGGAACCATGAACGAACCCCATCCGGGCTTTATCGGATACCGGGACCTTAGGGGGCTGGAGAACTATGCCCTGGCGGTGGGCCCCATGCCCAATCCCCTGGAAGCCATGGCCGCCGCCTCGGGACACCGGGTTTCGGCGCCGGTTTATACCACCGGTATAGGCGGCAAGCGGGTAATCGGCCGCCGGATCATCAATGCCGGGGGGCTGTCCCTGTTTAAAGAAGGCTTCACCTGCCCCTGGAAACGGGCGGGCGTGTGGACCGACGAGGGGGGGCAGCCCCGGCTCCTCCGGGGGGATCATTTTACCCGGTTCCAAGGCCGGCCGGTCCGGTTTGTGGATGATTTTCTTAAGCCCTTTATGCTCCGTTTTATCGAAAGGATGCGGGAGGTGAACGAAAAAACCTTTATATTTATAGAGGGCATTCCCCATGGGGATCATCCCCACTGGACCGCGGAGGATCCCTCCGGGGTGGTAAACGCCTTCCATAATTATGATGGGCCCACCTTGTATACCAAGGTCTTCCGTCCCTGGCTCTCCTTTCGTACCGATACGGGGAAGCTGGTCCTGGGCCGGAAAAAGGTGGCCGCCCTTTTTAGGGAGCAGCTTGCCCGGGGAAAAGCCTGGGCCCGGGAACAGATGGGAAACATGCCCTGCCTGCTGGGAGAATTCGGCCTTCCCTTTGATATGAACGGAAAAAAGGCCTTTAAAACCGGAGATTACCGGCCTCACGAGGAGGCCCTTTCCCTCTATTATGACGCCATCGACGCCAACCTGCTCCACGAAACTATCTGGAACTATACGGCGGATAATACCCGCCAACGGGGAGACGGCTGGAATGACGAGGATCTGTCTATCTTTAGCGAGGGCCAGGGCCGGGCGATGGGGGGCTGGCTCCGGCCCTATCCCATGGCAACCGCGGGGACGCCCCTGTCCATAGGCTGGGACCGGAAGAAGGGCTGTTTCCGGTACCGCTTCCGGGCCGACAGCGGGATTAAGGCCCCCACCGAGGTGTTTGTTCCCCCGGATTTCCGGGCGGCGGCCACCCGGGTCCGGACCGAGACGCCGGACGGGGCCGTCCTTATACAGGCCAATTACGAGCCCGAAGCGGGCAGGGTCTTTGTTTTGAACAAAGGATACACCGGAGAGGTGGAGCTTGTCGTTGACCTTGAGCGGCGGCAGGGGGAAGCGCGGGACTAGCGGGCTGATCGGACCAAAAGCATGGTTAAGAAGGACCACCCGAACAGCACGAACTTTTACTTTGCGAACGACGATACCCCGCCCTTCAGGGCGGGGAGAGTCATATCTTTTTCGGGGTCTCCAATTTTCCTTTCAGGGGCAGGGAAAGGGCGAAGCCGCCGAAGATGACGATAAAGCGATCCACCACATTGATGGGGATCCGGGAAAGGATGTTGGCCAGCAGTATGGGCGGGCCGCCG
>JAISOR010000195.1 GCA_031275535.1 Treponema sp.
CCCCACTCTCCCAACCCCACACTCCCAACCCCACTCTCCCAACTCTTCACACTTTCTTCCAACCCTTTACATCCCCCCCCCTGCCTGATATAGTTGATCATTGGTAAAATCGCTCCGGGAACAAGATAAACCACTTGTAAGGACTCAAATATGGTAACGATTGGTATTGTTTTTTTGGTGCTGTTCCTGGGCTTAATGACCGGCATCGGTATCTGGGGTATGCGGAAGACCAAAACCCTGGGGGATTTCTTCCTGGGCGGCAGGACCCTGGGGCCCTGGATATCCGCGGTGGCCTATGGGACCTCCTACTTTTCGGCGGTGATCTTTATCGGATTCGCCGGGACCCAGGGCTGGCAGTTTGGCCTGAACAGCCTCTGGATAGCCCTGGGAAACGCCCTTATCGGCGCCCTGGCGGCCTGGGTTGTGCTGGCCCGGCGGACCCGGCGGATGACCCAGAATCTGGATACCATGACCATGCCCCAGTATCTCCAGGAACGCTACGGGGCCAGGCATCTAAAGGCCGTGGCCGCTTCGGTGATCTTCTTCTTCCTCCTCCCCTACTCGGCCTCGGTGTTCAAGGGCCTGGGGCATCTTTTTGAGGCCGTGTTCCACATCCCCTACGATGTGGCCCTGCTCATCATGATCGCCTTTACGGGGGTATACCTTATCCTGGGGGGCTACTTTGCCATTGCCCTAACGGACTTTATCCAGGGGATCATCATGTTTTTCGGCGCCGCCGCCATGATCCTGATCCTCTCCGGCCAGGGGGGCGGCTATTTTGAAATGATAAAAAGGGTCTCGGAAACCTACCTTGTCCATGTGCCCCCCGCGGGCCAGCCGCCGGTGCTGGGCCTGAACCAGCCCTCGGCCCTGACGGTGATTTCCCTGGTGTTTATGACCAGTTTCGGCACCTGGGGCCTCCCCCAGATGACCCAGAAATTCTACGCCATTAAGAACGAAAGGGTGATCCCCAAGGCGGCGATAGTCACCACCGTATTTGCCCTGATGATAGGCTTCACGGCCTACTCCACCGGCGCGTTTTCCCATGTGTTCTTTGCCATCGACCAGGTGCCCCAAACCGGAGGACGGGTCCTCTACGACTCCATCATCCCCACCCTGCTGACCAACCAGTTCACCGGGAACCTCCAGCTCCTCCTGGCCCTGATCCTGCTCCTGGTCCTTTCCGCCTCCATGTCCACCCTTTCTTCCCTGGTGCTGGTATCCTCCTCCTCGGTGGCCATAGACCTCTATCCGGTAAAGGCCGATCCGGCTACCGGCAAGGACCGCTCAGTGGCGATGATGCGGTTCCTGTCGGCCATCTTCGTCATAGTTTCCTACTTGATATCCCGGTTTCAGATTAGTTTTATCGTAACCCTCATGTCCCTAAGCTGGGGAGCCGTTTCGGGGGCCTTTGCGGCGCCCTACATCTACGGCCTCTACTGGAAGCGGGTCACCAAGGCCGGGGCCTATGCGGGGCTCCTTTCGGGCCTTGGTACGGAGATCCTTCTCTTCTTTGTCCTGGGGGCCGCCAATTCTCCCTTGGCCGCATCCTTCGCCATCCTGGTGCCCTTTGCCGTGACCCCCCTGGTATCCCTCTGTACCGCCCCGCCGGAGAAGGCCCTGCTGGACCGGGCCTTTGAGGGGGTATGAAAAAACATGCCGGCGGCACTTGAACCGGAGTATTCTTTGAAGGATTCGATCAAACAAACACCGGCCCTCCTGGGAGATGAAGCGGCCGCCCTGGGGGCGCTCCACGCGGGGATCAGCGCCGCCTACGGGTACCCCGGAACCCCCTCCACGGAGATCCTGGAATACCTCATCGCCCGGCACGAGGCGGGAGGCCCCCCGGCGGCCTGGTGCGCTAACGAGAAAACCGCTTTGGAAGCGGCCCTGGGGGTTTCCTTTGCGGGCCGCCGGGCCCTGGTAACCATGAAGCATGTGGGCCTGAATGTGGCCTCGGACCCCTTTATCAACGGCTCGCTCCTGGGCATTAAGGGAGGGCTGGTCGTCGCCGTGGCGGATGATCCGGGGATGCACAGTTCCCAAAATGAACAGGATTCCCGGTTTTATGCGGCCTTTGCGGGGATCCCCTGCCTGGAACCCCGGAACCAGCAGGAGGCCTATACCATGGCCAGGGAGGCCTTCGATGTTTCCGAGGCCTTCCACCTGCCGGTATTGCTGCGCCTGACGACCCGGCTTTCCCATGCCCGGTCGGGGCTCGTTCCCGCCGCTGTCCGGGGGGAGAATCCCCTTTCCAAGGCGGAGGACAAAACCCAGTGGATGCTCCTGCCGGCCCATGCCCGGCGGAACTATATTTCCCTTATCGAAAAACAGGGGGGCCTCCTGGACTGGTCCGTTTCCCATCCCGCGAACCGGCTGGAACTGGAGGGCCGGGATCCCTCCCTGGGGATAATTACCGCCGGATTGGGGGGGAATTACTACGAGGAAAACCTGGAAGACCTGATCAAGTCCCGGGGGGGCAGGATCCCCGCCCGGCTTCATATCGGGGCCTATCCCATACCGGCCGAATTGGTCAGGAAGCTCTGCAAAAACGCGGAACGGGTCATTGTGATAGAGGAAGGGCAGCCCTTTGTGGAGGAACGGCTCCGGGGGCTCCTGCCCCAGGACCCGGCAATCGCGGGGAAGCTGGACGGTACGGTAAACAGGACCGGCGAGCTGGACCCCGACACGGTACGCCGCAGCCTGGGGCTGCCCCCCCGGCCCAGCGTGCTGGTAAACAACCGGGGGATTTCTATTAATGGCCAGGACCTGAATGGAAAGGACCTGGAGATACCCCTCCTCCCCGGCAGGCCGCCCCAGCTCTGCCAGGGCTGCCCCCATGGGGACAGCTATGAAACCATCAAGCGGGCCGCCGCGGCCCTGGCCGCCGGGGCGGGGCCGGACGCGGTCTCCATCACCGCCGATATAGGCTGTTACTCCCTGGGGGCCATGCCCCCCTACGAGGTCCCCGAGACCATTGTCTGCATGGGCGCTTCGGTGGGCATGGCCAAGGGCGCCGCCGACGCCGGCGTCAAATACGCCGTCGCCGTTATCGGGGACTCCACCTTTCTCCATTCGGGGATAACCGGCCTTATCGACGCCGCGGCCGCGGACACCCCCATGACGGTGATCATCCTGGACAATTCCATCGTGGCCATGACGGGCTGCCAGGAGACCATCCTCCCCTCCTCCCAGCTTAAGCCCCTGATCCTGGGGCTGGGGATCAAGCCCGGACATCTTCTGGAACTGGAGGCGAAAAAACAGTTCCTGGAGGAAAACACCCGGCGGCTCAGGGAAGAAATGGAATACCCGGGTCTTTCGGTGGTGATCTTTAAACGGGAATGTCTTGAGGCCCTGAGGAAATGGCGGAAACGGGAGAGGAGTACAGGAGAACCGGTATGAAAAAGGACATCATCCTTGCGGGGGTGGGCGGCCAGGGGGTGCTTTCCATTGCCGCCATTATCGCCCAGGCGGCGGTAAAAACGGGGCTTGTGGTGCGCCAGTCCGAAGTACACGGCATGGCCCAGCGGGGCGGCGCGGTGCTGGCCCACCTGCGGATCTCCGGCCAGGCCATTCCCTGCGATCTGGTCCCCCAGGGCGGCGCGGACCTTATCATCTCCATGGAACCCCTGGAAAGCCTTAGGTACGCCGCATGGCTTTCCCCGGAGGGCGCGCTGGTTAGCTCCTCGGAACCCCTCGTCAACATCCCCGGCTATCCCAATATTGGGGATATCCTCGATCTGATCGGGAAATTCCCCCTTTCCCGCACCCTGGAGGCCTCCCGGCTGGCCCGGGAAGCGGGTCTTGCCCGGGCGGTAAACATGGTCATGGTAGGGGCCGCCTCCCCCTTCCTCCCCATTCCGGCGGAAACCCTGGAAAACACCATCGCCGAATTATTCGCCGCCAAGGATCCCGCCCTGGCGGAGGCAAACAAGCGGGCCTTTGCCCTGGGCCGGAAGGCCGCCGCTGTCCACGGAGGCGCCTGATGTCCCAAGATTCCCAAGCTCCCGGTTCCTATCAGTATTGGAACCCAAAAATGGAGACCCTGCCCAGGCCGGAACTGGAGGCCTATCAGTTACAGCGGCTTAAGGCCCTGGTCGCCTATGCCCTTAGGACCCCCTTCTACCGGGAACGGCTGGGCCGGGCGGGGATCACCGGGGAGGAGTGCGTCAAGAGCCTGGGGGACCTTAAACGGATCCCCTTTACCACCAAGACCGACCTGCGGGATAGTTTCCCCTACGGCATGCTCAGCATCCCCAGGGAGGAGGTGATCCGCCTCCACGCCTCCAGCGGGACCACCGGAACCCCCACGACGATCTATTTTAACCGGGAGGACCTTGCCCGGTGGACCGGTTTTGTGGCCCGGTGTATCTACGGTACGGGCTGTAATAAAACCGACGTGTTCCAAAACATGATCACCTACGGCCTCTTTACGGGGGGCCTGGGCTTCCACGCCGGGGGCGAGGAAGTGGGGATGCTGGTGATCCCCTCGGGTTCGGGGAACACCGCCCGGCAGTTCCGGCTGATGCAGGATTTTGGCACCACCGTGGTCCACGCCACCCCCAGTTTCCTCCTCCACCTGGAATCCCGGATGCGGGAAGAGGGGGTAAAACGGGAAAACCTGGCCCTAAAACGGGCCTTTGCCGGTGCGGAGCCCTATTCGGAGGACACCCGCCGGCGGATCGAAGAACTCCTCCACATTGACGTGTACAATTCCTACGGCCTTTCGGAGATGAACGGCCCCGGCGTTGCCTTTGAGTGCCAGGCCAAAAACGGCCTCCATATTTGGGAAGACGGGTACATCGTGGAGATCGTCAATCCCGATACCCTGGAGCCCGTGGCCGACGGGGAAATCGGCGAGCTGGTCCTCACCATCCTGTGCCGGGAAGCCACCCCCATACTCCGGTACCGGACCAGGGACCTGACGGCTTTTTACACCGAGCCCTGTCCCTGCGGCAGAACCCACCGCCGGCTGCGGCGGATCACGGGCCGCAGCGACGATATGCTGATCATCAACGGGGTAAACGTCTTCCCCAGCCAGATCGAAGAGGTGATCATGGCCATGAAGGAGGTAGGCAACAACTACCTCATCGTGGTAGAGAAGGAGGGAGCCCTGGACCGGCTTACGGTAAAAACCGAGGTCGGCCCGGATATATTTATGGACGACGCCCGCCCCCTCAACGCCCTGCGGGAGCGGATCCGGGCCCACCTCCAGGCCTCCATATCCATAAACCCCCGGGTAGAACTCCACGAACACGGAAGCCTTCCGGTTTCCGAAGGCAAGGCCGTGCGGGTAAAAGATTCCCGGCCCCGGGATGTTTAGGAG
>JAISOR010000267.1 GCA_031275535.1 Treponema sp.
TAAATTAATATACAGTTCCGCCAACTCCCCGCTGTGCAGATCCAGGGGCACGGAGACCGCCTCATGCTCATCCGCAAAGACCTCAACCTCTACCGGGCCCGGGGGGTGTTCTATGATCCCCGTCTCGCCCCGGCCCGCGAAGGATTCCTTTAATAAAACCACGGCGTTATCGGGCTTTGCGGTTACCGCTATAGCCGCGGGGGGGGCCCCGGAAACCGCAGCCACAAGATGGCCGGCCAATTCCTCCACCGCCCCATTGATATCCTCGGAAGAAAAGATGACGCTGTCCTCGTATTCATAAGCCCGGGTATATACCACATACATCTTGAGGCTCAAAAAGATACGGCCGTGGAATTCGCTTACCGCCCCCGTCAAAAAGGCGTCGGCCTGCTGGGTCGAGCAAAAGCGGTACTCCCCCCCCGGCTGGGGCGGGGCGGGGAATGTGCCGGAGATATTAGCCGCGGTAAACCGAAAATCGGGTTCCGCCGTAATAAGGGGCTCATCGGTCTCCGCCTTTTTCACTTCCTCCTCCAGGGGCTTAATTTTCTCGTCGAGGGCCTTTAATTCCTTCTGATACTTCCATTCGGCGTTACCCTGGTATAGGAGCAGGTCCCGCTCCTTCCGTTTAGCGGCCAGCTGTTTTACCGCCTCGGACCGGGCCTTGAACCAGGCCGTATCCTCATAATAGGCATATTCCCGGGATACCCGGATCCGGCGATCCACCGTTCCCAGGGAATTCACCAGGTTCCTGACCAATACATCCCCCATAATACGCTGGGAGGGAGAGAGGCCGGAAACATCAAAGGCGGTAACACAGAGGACCCATTCACTGTTAAGGGCCTGCTTCTCTTCCGTGGTTTCGGTCTTTCCCCGGGGATACAGGGGGGAACTAAAGACGAGAAAGAGCCCCCCTAAAAGCAGCCAGCTTTTAGGTATGGGAATTATTCCAGGCAAAACGTAAATACTCCTCAATAAAAGGGTCTATGTCCCCGTCCATCACGGCCTGTATATTACCAATCTCCACCTTGGTCCGGTAGTCCTTTACCATGGTATAGGGCTGGAACACATAGGAGCGGATCTGATTCCCCCAGGATATATCCTTCTTTTCCTGGGCAAAACGCTCGTTTTCCTTTTCCTTTTCCTGCCGGTAATATTCATAGAGCCGGGCCTTGAGCATACTCATGGCAATGGCCCGGTTCTTTATCTGGCTCCGTTCGTTTTGACAGGCCACCACGATCCCCGTGGGCAGGTGGGTAAAGCGCACCGCGCTGTCGGTCTTATTCACATGCTGCCCCCCGGCGCCGCCGGAACGGTAGGTATCCACCCGGAGATCCTCGCTCCTGATATCGACCTCCACCGAATCATCTATTACGGGGAAGACATAGACCGAGGCAAAGGAGGTATGCCGCCGGGCATTGGCGTCAAAGGGAGATATGCGCACCAGCCGGTGTACCCCGGATTCTCCTTTAAGGTAGCCATAGGCGTAATCCCCGTCGATCCGGCAGGTAGCGGATTTGATGCCCCCCTCCGCCTCCAGGCGATCCAGCTCTTCCCCGGCAAAGCCCCGCCGTTCCGCCCAGCGGAGGTACATCCGGTACAGCATCTGGGACCAGTCGCAGGCTTCGGTTCCCCCGGCCCCGGAGTGGATGGTAAGGAAGCAGCCGTTTTTGTCCACCTCCCCGCTCATCAGCTCATAGATATTCTGCTTCTCGTACCGGGCGGAAATATCCTTTAGGGTCTCCTCGATCTCCCCGCTCTGGGATTCATCCCCCGCTTCCCCGGCCAATTCGCAGAGGACCGCAAGATCCTCAATATCCGCAACCAGGGTCTTCCAGGGTTCATACCGGGCCTTGAGCGTCTTGAGTTCCCCCATGAGCTTTTCCGCCCTGGCGGTATCGTTCCAGAAATGCTCCTCCCCCGCCTTAGCCTCCAGTTCCGCTATGCGCCGGCCAAAGGACGCGTCCTCAAAGACGCCTCCAGGTATCATAGATCCGATCCTTCAATTCCGCCACCGGCGCCCCTAATTCGGATAACAGCATATTAACTCCGCCTTTTCACGATCTTTGTCTGTGCCGGAGGGGCCTTTTCGCCCCCCTTGGCCACCAAACGGCGCCATTTTTTCTCCTTGAGGGTGCTAAGCACCAGGGTCCCATCCACGGGAAACTGGAAAAGGCGAAGCCGGTCAAAGGCATCGGTGGTCCTGTCCAAATCCCGTTTCAAACGGTTCAGCGTATCGGGAGAAACAAAAGAGGACTCCCACAGCCCCCGCTGCACCTTTTCAAACCCATACTGTCCCAGGAGGTCCGCCAATTCTCTGGCCCGCCCCTCGGAGCCGGGGTCCAAGGCAATAGACACAAACATATCTATAGATTACGGAAAACCGCTTTCTCTGTCAAACCTCTCTCTGTACTTCCACATTTGGACAAAAAATAGCCCGGGCAGACCATCTAAAAGCGGCCCGCCCAAGATGGCACGCGAAACATTGAGCGTGTTTTGGGAATACCGGTAACAGGGCGGGACCCTGGAAAAGAGAAACCCATAGAAAAAACCAACAGGGTCCCGCTTGCCCCTACGGGGCTTCGGTCAAGTGTCCGCTTTCAGATAACCAGCCGAAAAATGGCACGCGAAACATTGAGCGTGTATTGGAATTACCGGTAACACGGCGTGGGCCCCGGAAAAAGGAAACCCATAAGGAAAAAGTAACAGGGCCCGCCCGGGCCTCTCTTTCCCCGATTTTGGAATTACCGCTTTTTATGAGGGGGGCCTACTTTTCAAGGACTTTCTTTGAATTCGGCGGTACCATTTTTTAAATGTTAAATCGCTGAACCTCTCTGGACGGGGGGCTTTTATGCCGATTATTATAATAGTATGAAACGTAACAGGGCTCTTTCTTTTTCCCTCCTCCTGTTCTTCTTTTCGGGGTTTGTTTTTTCCCAGTCGCCCGTTCCGGCGGTGTCGGGAATTTATGCGGAGGTCCGAAACAACCTGATCCGCCTTACCTGGATAGATTCTCCCGAGGCCCGGGGGCCGGTGTTTGTATACCGTTCCGAAACGCCCTTTAACGGGAATGCCCCCGCCCCGTCGATCCGCCCGGTGCAAGTGCCCTATGGGGCCCAATCCTATATTGACGAGGTGGAAAGCCTGGGAACCTGGCACTATCTGGTTGCCGCCAGCGACGCCGGGGGCCGGCAGTACCCCCAGGCGGTTTCCGCGCTTAATACTATCAGCGTGAGTGTCCGGGACATGACGGAACCGGCCCCGGTCCCGGCGGAGGCGCCCGCTGCGGGGCCTGCCCCGGCGGACACGGCAATTTCTTCCATCGAAGCCCTTATTGAGGGAGACGCGGTGATCGTATCCTACCAAACCAGGGATACCGCAAAAAACGCCGTACTGTACCGCAGCGTCCGGCCCATGGAACGGATGGCGGATCTGCTCAACGCCGTTATCGTTCAGTCGGGGATCAGTTCCCCCTTTGTGGATTACCCCGTTCCGGGGATACCCTACTACTATGCGGTTGTTTTTGGGGAAGATATTAGCAGCGGGACCGCGGCCCTTTTCCCCGGATACAACACCACCAGGACGGCGGTGGAGGTGCCTCCGGGGAAATACCGCATCGGGCTGCCGGAACCGCAGACGGGAATCCGCTCCATGCCCCTGCCCCTGATCTCCCTCTACACCGCCGTACCCGGCGCCGAGGGGCTGGCGGAAACCCCGCCCCCGGCGCCCCTGAGCCCGGAGGCGGCCAAGGCCATCGGAAGCATCAGGACGGTTCAAAGAAGAACGCCGGAGCCCGTGAGGAAAAAGCGGGCCTTCGATCAGGACCTGGAGACCCCCGCCGGGGGGGAGGAATATCCCCTGCGGTCCATTGTGCAGGATTCCTTTGCCAAGGGGGACTGGAAAAGCTCCATCGAAGAACTCCACCGGTATCTTTCCCTGCCCCGGAGCCGGACCTCCGAAGCCAGGGCCCGGTTCTATCTGGGCCAGGCCTACTACTTTTCCGGCGCCCCCCGGGAAGCCCTCTTTGAATTCCTCTTCGTTCAGTCCTACTACCCCGAAGAAGCCCGGGAGTGGGTGCAGGCCAGTTTGGCGGCGCTGGTTAAGAGCGGGAAGTGAGGAGTATTACCTTTAGCAGGGACGGTGCTGGCTGCGGGGACCCTATTACCGCTCACCGCCCCATCGTTCCTCGCAAAGCTTCCATCCCCGGCTGTCACTCCCCACTCTTCACACTCTCTTCACACCTCACTCTCATACTGCAAGCGGTACAAACTCGCATAGAGGCCGTTCCGGTCGATAAGGTCCTGATGCTTCCCCTCTTCAACCAGGCGTCCCCCGGAAAGAACCAGGA
>JAISOR010000030.1 GCA_031275535.1 Treponema sp.
CTAAATTTCAAGAAAGAGTAATGAAAGTGATAAAGGAGCTGGACCAATGGCATCAACTATTGGCATAAAGATCGCAAATGGAGAATTCTACTCTATTATTGAAGAGAATGCGGTTGTTAAGAAGCGGCTTATTCTTACCACCGTTCATGACAGCCAGAAAAGTGTACAGATCGATCTGTATAGGAGTTTTGCGAAGACCATGGCCGATGCCTTGTATATTGGCAGCCTGGTGGTGGAAAATATCAAACCCCGGCCTAAGGGGGAACCGTCCATAGAATTGGTTATCTCCTCCAACCAGGACGGCGAAATTACGGCGGATGCGGTCGATCTGGACGCTTCCGCCGGCGGGGATCATCATCATCTAAGTGTTTCCCTTAAATCTTTGGATGAGGACAGCAGGGATTACGAAATTCCCGACTTTGAACTTGAATCCCATGAACCGCCTCCCCAGGGGCTCTATGAAAAGGCCTCGAAGGTAAAGGATCAGGATTCTTCAAACAGGTTCCCCCTTTGGATGATTATCATCATTGGTCTGGTAATTATACTGATCTGTTTGGCCCTGTGGTTTTTCCTTTTTCGGACAAAGGGCGATTCTGTTTCCGCCCCGGAAAGGCCGCAGCCCTCCCCGCCGGCGGCAGTTGAAACAGCGCCGGAGCCGCCTGTTCCCCAGGCCGCCCCCGAACCTGAGCCTGAACCTGCGCCCCCGGCGCCGGTGGAAACGCCCGTGATTCAGGCGCCCCAAACCCAACCCGCGGTCTCCTCACCGGTCCGCCGGAACCGGCCGGAACCGCCGGTGGCTTCTTATAAGGTACCCCAGACCATTCCCCGGGAGGGCGCTCCGTATAGGATACGCTGGGGAGATACCCTTTGGGATATTTCGGAGGCTTTTTATCGTAATCCTTGGCTGTACTCCCGGATTGCCCGGTTCAATAATATCCGTAATCCGGATCTTATCATTTCGGGAACCACCATCCGTATTCCGCCCAGGAATTAAGGGACGGCGTCTGTTTTTATCCCTCCTCCTTCTCCTGATAAGCGGGGTCCTGTCCTGCGGGGCCCATACCGTATTGGATATTCCCCGGGAGGAGGCCGCCGCCGCCCTTAAGGGGGGGGATACCGCTTTTATTCTGCGGTCTCCCCCGTCCCGGATGGGGGAACTGAGCGGCCTGGACCCCTCGGCGCCTTTCTATGCCGGACTCCTGCTGAAAACCGCGGGGAATGATGAGCCCGAACGGATGGGCGCCCTCTTTGAGGCCGCCCTGGAAAGCCCCCTTGAACCGGTCCGGGAAGCGGCGGCCGCGGAATTGCTCGCCTTCCTTCCGGACCGGGGGGACCATTTCCCCGCCGGGGAATTCCTCGACCGGCTTAACAGGAAAGGGGCCTCCTCTATCAACCATCCCCCCATGCTGACCCTGCGCGCCGGGGCCCTGTATCGTCTGGGCCGTTTTGACGAAGTCCCGCGCCTCTATCCCCAGGGCGCGGACCTGTCTCCCTGGGATCGGGCCTTCTTGCTGGCCGCCTCCCTGCATCAGGATGCCGGGGAGGCCGGGGACTGGCCCGGCTTTTTTCTGACCGGCCCCCTGGGGGCTGCCCACCGCTGGGCCCTGGGGGAAATTCAAGACGCCGGAACGGAACCCCTTAGCGCCGGTGAAGCCGCCGCTATTGACGGGCGTTTTGCCCTGGCCCGTTCCTCTTTTAATGAAGGACTGGATTATTTTCGGGCGGCAATGGAGGAGGATCGGGGCCTGTTTTTCCGCTATCCCGAATTACTGGGCGATTTAGGGCGGGCCTTTCAATTCACCGCCGCCGCTGAGGAGGGGACCGGGCTTTTCCTAGCCTGGGCCCGGGAGATTCAGGCCGGAACCATGCCCGGCGGGGGCTTTAATGAGGCTCCGGGCCGCGGGGAAGCCGGGACGGCCGGGGATATCCGCCATATCCGGTACCTGCTCCTCTATTTTGCGGGAAGGATGCAGCGGCAGGCCCAGCGCCATGAGCGGGCGGCGGAACTTTTTACCCAGGCCCTGGCCCTGGCCCCGGACGCCCTCCAGAAAGATGCCTGTATATGGTATATTTTGAGCCTGACCCTGGCCGCCAAACCCCAGGATACGGTATCTCTGCTGAGGACCTATGCGCCCCTCTGGCATTCGGATGTCTATTTTGCGGATATCCTGGATAGCCTTTCCCGTTACCTGACGGCAAACCGGCGCTGGGAAGCCATGGTGGAGGTCTTTTCCCTCATACAGGACCGCTCCGACGGGGGGACCCTGGCAAAATACGCCTATATCATAGGCCGGGCCCTGGCGGAGGGCTATATATCCAAAGACAGCCTGGGGAACCGCGCTCCGGCGGACTTCTTTAAGATTGCCTTTGAGGAGGGGGACGCCTCATGGTATTACCGCACCCTGGGGGCCTTCTATTTAGGGGAGAATACGGCCCCCGTTCCCCAGGGCCCGGAGGATAAACCCGGCAAAACGGTTCCTGCGGGGGATTTTCCCCATGGAGAGGAGATGGAATTCCTCCTTGGTTTTTTTGACTTCGGCCTCCGGGACCATGTTTTTTCGTATATAGAGAACGATATGGACCGGTTTACCATTTCCGAACTACGGACCCTGGCGGAGGCCCTTGCCGGGGCGCACCGCTGGGCGGAGTCGATCCGGGTGGTTTCGGCCTATATGGGCCGGGAAGATTATGAAATCCGGCGCCGGGATCTGGAGCTTTTCTATCCCCGCCCCTTTGCGGAGCTTATAGAAACCTATGCCCGGGAGGCGGATCTGCCGGTGGAAATCCTCTACGGCCTGGTCCGGACCGAAAGCGCCTTTGTCCCGGATATCCGTTCCTGGGCCGGAGCCATAGGGCTGACCCAGCTTATGCCCGCCACCGCCCTGGAAATGGCGGGCCGGGTCCGGCGGCAGGGCGGACCGGACTATATACGGGAGGGAGAGGTGGATCTTTCCGAACCGGAGGTAAATATCCACCTTGGCGCCGTATACCTCAGGTACCTTATAGACCGTACCGAAAGCCCCCTCTCGGCGCTGCTGGCCTATAATGGCGGTATAGGCCGGATCCGGCGCTGGCGTAGGGCGGAGGCCCAATTACCGGAGGACCTGTTTCTGGAAACCATTGAATATGCCGAAACCCGGGAATATGGCAGAAAGGTCCTGGCCGCCGCGGCCGCCTATGGATATCTCTATTATGATATGACGATGGAAGCCCTTATTGCCGATATTTTTAAATAGACGAGCCGGTTCTAAAACCCGGCTGATATTGCAAGGCCTGGCAGCCTGTTGCACTAGAATTTTTTGGAGGATCAAGAGCCCGTGTCCCAAAAAACATTTTTTTCACGTCCCGAATCGAAATTCCGCGCCGCCGCGGTACTGGGAGCCCTGGTTCTAGGGATCGCTTCCATTTTTCTGGGCCTTTCAATCGCCGCCGCCCTTTTTGATTTACCCTTCTTTACCTTTGGGCCGGGGGACTTTTTCGTGCGTTCCTATGGCTTTCTGGCCTTTATGATCCCCATTTACCTTTTCCGGGCGGCCATCATATTAGCGGACCCCGCATACCGCCCGGGCCGGATCTTCGTCCTGAGTTGTACTCTTTTTCCCTTTCTAACCCTGGCCATAGGCCTTGCCCTCCTCCGGGATTTTGACGCCCTGGCCGGGCAGTTACCCTTCCTGGCCCTGCTTGGCAGGGTGGGTCTTGGGTTTATGGTCCTTGTTTTGACGGTCTTTGAAAGCCTCCTCATTATGGCCCTGAGAACCCTGCTGTTTCCCCGGGAGGCCCGGGAAAAGACCCCCGGAAGCAGGGGGGGCAAAAGAAAAAAGGGGATAGATCCCAAACCGGCGCTGCTGTTTTTGCCGGAGGAACCCTCGGCTCCAAAGGAGCCGGGATCTTCCGCACCGGACAGCCATGCCGGTTCCGGCGGAGGGAGCCCTAAAGCCCCGGCATCCCAAAACATATCCCTTCCGCCGCTAAAACCCTTAGCCAGCGCGGAGGCCTTTCAAGACCTTGCGTTGTCCCCCTCCTATGATGTTGAAATGCCGGACGAGGCCGAACCGGTGGAGCTTGATGAAATTGACGGGGAGACCGGCGCTTTCCGCCGGCCGCCGGCTCCCGAAACAGCCCCGGCCCGGCATCCCGCTAAGCAAGCCGCCGCCGGCCCTGAAACCGCGGCGGGCCTTACAATCGGACCGGAGCCCGAATGGGAAGCCGGGGAGGAATACCTCCCCGCCCTTGATATGGAAGCCGAGACTGATGAAGACCCCCCATTTGGCCTTGATATGGAAACCGAGACTGATGGAGAGCCCCCCTTCGACACCGAGACGGAAGCCGAGGCTGATGATGAATCCCCATTCGACGCTGATATGGAAGCCGGGGCTGATGATGAATCCCCATTCGACCTTGATATGGAAGCCGGGGCTGATGGGGAAACCCTATTCGACGCTGATATGGAAACCGAGACTGATGATGAATCCCCATTCGACGCTGACATGGAAACCGGGGCTGATGATGAATCCCCCTTCGATGCCGAAACGGAAGCCGGGGCTGATGATGAATCCCCCTTCGACGCCGAAACGGAAGCCGGGGCCGGTGGGAAAATCCTGCCCGGCGCTGAGGCGAAACCCCTGCCCGGTACTGAGACGAAAGCCAAAGCCGGGGCTATGCCCAAGCAAAAAGCGCCCCAGCGCTTCAGGGGCCCCTACAGGCTGCCCGTGGAGGGAATCCTCAATCAATACCCCGACGGCCAGTACTGGATCATCGATCAGGCCACCAGAGACGCCGCGGGAATCCTGAAGGAGACCCTCAAGGAATTCAATATCCATGCGGAGGTTACGGGGATCCGAAAGGGCCCGGTGATAACCATGTTTGAGATCCTCCCCGCGCCGGGGGTAAAGCTTTCCAAGATTGTGAACCTCCAGGACAACATCGCCCTGCGGCTGGCCGCTTCTTCGGTCCGGATCGTGGCCCCCATTCCGGGGAAACACGCCGTGGGTATCGAGGCGCCCAACGCAAAGCGGAATATCGTATCCTTCCGGGAGATTATCGAGGGGGAACTCCTCCGGGAGGGGAAAAAGCCGGAGATCCCCGTGGTTTTAGGCAAGGATATTACCGGCGAGGCCCAGACGGTAGATCTGGTCCAGATGCCCCATCTGCTTATCGCCGGGGCCACGGGATCGGGAAAATCGGTCTGCGTCAATTCCATGATCCTCTCGATCCTGTATCAAAAACCTCCTTCGGAATGCCGGCTCATCCTGATCGATCCCAAGATAGTGGAATTGAAACTCTACAACGATATTCCCCATCTTTTAACCCCGGTGATCACCGAACCGAAGCGGGCCTTTCAAGCCCTTCAATACTGCATTTACGAGATGGAACGGCGTTACGCCTGCCTGGACGCCATGGGGGTCCGGGACATCCGCAGTTATAACCGGCGGATCCGGGAACGGAACATGGCCTCGGAACATCTGCCCTATATTGTGGTGGTGATCGATGAGTTTGCGGATCTTATGGCCACCACCGGGAAGGAACTGGAATCCACCGTGGCCCGCCTGGCCGCCATGAGCCGGGCCGTGGGGATCCACCTGGTTCTGGCCACCCAACGGCCCTCTATAGATGTTATCACCGGACTTATCAAGGCCAACATCCCCAGCCGTATCGCCTTTATGGTGGCCAGTAAGATGGACAGCCGGATCATTATTGATATGGTAGGGGCGGAAAAATTACTGGGTAAGGGAGACATGCTCTATGCCGGGGTGGTGGATCCCTTCCCCGTCCGCATCCAGGGGGCCTTTGTTTCCGAAGAGGAAGTGGAACGGGTGGTGGAGTACGTCAAAACCCTGGGAAAACCGGATTATATTGACGATGAGATCTTCTACGACGACGAGGAGGAGGATCTTGGCCCCTCCCTCTTTGCCGCAGGGGA
>JAISOR010000099.1 GCA_031275535.1 Treponema sp.
TGAAGAGCTCCATCAATTCATCCTCGTCGTAGAACCCGCCGGAAACGGATATCTTATCGATGCTTTTTAGGGTCCGGGTCTTGTTATAAATGGTTTTCCCCGATGCGTCGATGATGAGCGCCGTTAGGGCGACCTGGGCCCGCATGGTTCCCCTTTTTCCTATGCCGGATGCCATGACCTTGGTAAAATTAAAGGTCACATACATGGTGCTGTTTATCCCGGTTTCCTGGGCCAGGCTGCCGGGAAAGGTCTTATCCCGGTAGTTAATAAAACGGTATCCCCCGGCCTTGGTATACTTCCCCCCCTCCAAACGGCTGTTTGTTCTCGCCTGGGCATAGGAACGGGAGTTGATCAGGGTTTCCTTTTCCGCAAATACCGCTGCTCCGAAATCGGAGAGGCTCTTCCGCAGTATAGTATCCGCCTCATTGACAAGCTCATCGGCCTTGGAAATTTTAGTCAACGCCGCATCCCGCCGTTTGGCAAAGAGATTATCAAAAAGATAATCGGACTCCTCGGCATCGGTGGGTTCTTCACCATGCCAGTTGATGTCGTCATTCGACGCCACATACACAATACCCACAGGAGCATAGGAGGAAAGCTCCCTGCCTTTTCCAAACGTAGCGCATCCCATAAGGAGCCCTATAAAAACAACAATAATGCCATATCTTTTCATACCCCGGTTCCTTTCCTTCATCATAATAGGCTATATTTATTTTACTCAAATTTGATAATAATACTATACTGACGGAGGCGCCATGATTACTGAATTGCTAAGGGGCCGGTCCCTTCTTACCCTGCTGGATTATGGGGTGGATGAAATCCGCTATCTTCTGGACCTGTCCCGGGAACTCAAGGCTGAAAAGCGGAATGGGGAAGTCCACCAGCGCCTTGTGGGAAAATCCATAGCCCTGCTTTTTGAAAAGCGTTCCACCCGGACCCGTTGCGCCTTTGAAACCGCCGTTGGGGAAGAGGGGGGGCATCCGGTGTTTCTGTCTACCCAGGACATTCAGCTTGGGGCAAAGGAATCTATCGAAGACACCGCCAGGGTCCTGGGCCGGATGTTTAACGCCATCCAGTTCCGGGGGTTTAAGCAATCCACCGTGGAACTCCTGGCCCGGTATTCCGGGGTGCCCGTTTATAACGGCCTTACCGACAGCTTTCATCCCACCCAGGCCCTGGCGGATATTATGACCCTGGAGGAGAATTTTGGCCCCCCAAAAGGGAAAAAGCTCTGTTTTGTGGGAGACGGCAGGAACAACGTGGCCCGGTCCCTGATGATAATAAGCGCCAAGATGGGCATCCACTTTACGGTTATTACTCCCCCGGCCTTGAATCCCGATCCCGAGCTGGCCGGGCTCTGCCGGCCGCTGGCCGCGGCCTCGGGGGCGGAGATTACCATCACCGCCGATACCGGGGCAGTCAAAGGGGCCGATGCCGTCTATACCGATGTCTGGGTATCCATGGGGGAAGAGGCCCAGCGGGAGGAACGGCTCCGGCTTTTAAGGCCCTTCCGGGTAGATCAGGCCCTGATGGACAAAACCGGCCGGGGGGATAGCATTTTCCTTCACTGCCTCCCGGCGGTAAAGGGCGAAGAGGTTAGCCCCCAGGTAATTGACGGGCCCCGGAGCCGGGCCTGGGACGAGGCGGAAAACCGGAAGCATACTATTAAGGCGGTAATCCTGGCCACCATATAAGAATGCGCTATGATTGAATATGTAATTTCCGGTAATATTGATCATCGCATCCTCTCCCGGAGCGCGGCGCTCTTAGCCGAAGGGGGCCTCCTGGGGCTGCCCTCGGACACCAGTTGGACCGTGGCCTGTTCCCTGCAATCCGGAGAGGGGATAAAAAAACTGCGCCGCCTCTCCGGGGAACGGGATGAACGGCATTTTACCCTGCTCTGTTCCGACATTTCCCAGTTTGGGGAATTATGCGATATGGACAACACCCGGTTTCGGCTCATAAAACGGCTGTCTCCGGGGCCCTATGTGTTTATCCTGCGGACCCTTTTAGGGACCGAAAAGGCCCTGGGGCTGCGCCGCCGGGAGGCGGGGGTCCACATTCCCGGCCATGCGGTTCCCCTGGCGGTAGTAGACGCCCTGGGATGCCCCCTCTATTCCATAACCGCAAAACGGACCATGCTGTCCGGCGATGAGGCCGGCCCCCGGAAGGCCCCGGCTTCCCAAAGCAGCCCCGATAATCGGGATTTTTTCGTTACCGGGGACGCAAAAATCCACAAGCGCAACAGGCTGCCAGGGCACCCCGGCGCCGGGGAGGCCGAAGGCCAGCGCTTCGAACTTCCCCCCATACCGGAGGAGGACCTCTTTGAAGGGGGCTGGGAACTGGAAGCCATAGAGGACCTGGACTGCATCCTGGACACCGGCGACGAGCGGCCCCGGATATTTTCGACCATCCTGGACCTGACCGGCGACGAAATCCGGCTTATCCGCCCCGGTGCCGGCCCCTGGCCGGTCTAGCAGGAGTTGCCGGGTCTGCATTATGAATAGACCCAGGGCGGCCGCAATTTAGCCGATCTTGACCACCGATTTTACAATATTGGCCTTGTCGGCCACACTCCTGTCCATGGCGTTCTGAATATCGTCGAAATCGAAGATATTGCTTACAATGCCCTTGAGGTTTACCTTGCCGGAAGCCACCGCGTCAATGGCCATGGGGTAAATATGGCGATAACGGAAGATGGTCTTAAAAGTCAGTTCCTTGTCCAGGGCCAGACTCATGGGAAGGTTTATCATCCCGTCTTTGCCGTAACCTACCATGACGATGGCCGCCCCTTTTCGGGCTATGTGTACCGCCTGTTGGGCCGCGGATTCAACCCCGCTGGTTTCGATAACCAAATCGCAGCCCCTTCCGCCTGAGATTTCTTTTATTGCTTCAACCGGATCCTTCTCTTTAATATTGATGATGCCTGTGGCGCCGAGTTCAAGGGCTTTTTCCAGGCGCCTGGGCATCAGATCAACCTGATATATCTTTGAAAGCCCCATGGCCTTCAAAGCCATCATGGAAACCAGGCCGATACAGCCGGAACCAAAAACCAC
>JAISOR010000104.1 GCA_031275535.1 Treponema sp.
AGGGTGGGGATTTTATTCGGCGGTAAATCGGCGGAACACGAGGTATCCCTGCAATCGGCAAAGAACGTCTTTGACGCCATAGACCGGGAGAAGTATATCCCCATACTTATTGGTATTGATAAGTCCGGCAAATGGCTCTTGAACGATGAATCGGAATTCCTCCTTAACGCCGACGATCCTAAGCGGATCCGCCTTAACCAGTCCAGCGATTCGGTGGCCCTTATTCCCCAGAGCGGCGGGGTCATTTCCAATTTAAGCAACCTAAAGCAGGAAAAGGCCATTGACGTGATTTTCCCGATCCTGCACGGCCCCTTTGGGGAAGACGGGACCGTGCAGGGCCTTCTAAAACTGGCGGATCTGCCCTTTGTAGGCGCCGGGGTTCTGGGGTCCGCCGTGGGCATGGACAAGGATGTGATGAAGCGGCTCCTCCGGGATGCGGGCATCCCCATCGGCGATTTTATAGTCCTTAGATCCCACGAGGCTTTTCCGGCCTTTAAGGCCCTGGCACAGAGGCTGGGGCTGCCCTTTTTTGTAAAACCCGCTAATATGGGTTCCTCCGTGGGGGTAAGCAAGATCCATGACGAGGGGGAATACGGGGCCGCCCTGGGGCTTGCCTTTGAATATGACACCAAGATCATCCTGGAGGAATTTATCCGGGGCCGGGAGTTGGAATGTTCCGTATTGGGCAGCGAGACGCCCGCCGCCTCCCTTCCCGGGGAGGTAATCTCCACCCATGAATTCTACTCCTATGACGCAAAATATCTGGACGAAAAGGGGGCGGTCCTGGAAATTCCGGCCAAAGTACCGGCGGAAACGGTCCGGGAGATACAGGAATTGGCGGTAAAAACCTTCCAAACCCTGTCCTGCGAGGGCCTGGCCAGGGTAGATTTCTTCCTAAAGGCCGATGGCGGCGTCCTGGTCAACGAAATTAATACCATGCCGGGGTTTACCAAGATCAGTATGTACCCTAAACTATGGGAAGCCAGTGGTATTCCGTATTCGGCGCTTATCGACCGGCTAATTGAACTCGCTATTCAGCGTTTTAATAGAGAAAAAAAGCTAAAAACCAGCTATATATAATATAGCTCAATCCCGAAGAGGGTTCGTGTTGTGTTATTTGATAAAAAGAGTTATAGTTATTAACAGATTAACAGAGATCTGGGATTTTTCAGGCAAAATAGTAGATTTAAGAGGGTGTCATGGATACGATAGAACAATTCTGTCAGGAGTTAAAGCAATTTCTTTCTGATATCAATGCTTCAGGATTTGAGAACATGCCGGCGGATACTATAGAGAAGCTCGAAAAAATCGGTTCCGCCGCTGCCACGCTGGGCCTGAAAATAGGTAAGGGGCTTATTGATAATCTCTTGTCGGTTCTAAAATCATTCCAGGCAGGTACGGCGGATGAACGGAGCGTATCGGTGCGGTTTACGGCGCTGGATTTTTATGAAAAGAACCTACTGGGTAATGGGGGCGAAAACGACGTAGAAGAGTTATAGTCTTTCCCTATACTATAACAAGCTGGTTTTAGAACGAGAATTATGAATAGATTATTTTTACATAGAAAGCCTCCCTCCTTGCCGCTAAGATTTTTTGTGCCGGCGCTTGTGTTTTTTGTGCTGGCAATCTCCTGCGGCTCCGCTCCCCGGGCCAAGGCCTCCGTTTATGGCGGCCTGGGGCTTCCCTCGGATCCGGTGCCTTTTATGGCCGCGGTCCGGACCGGCGTTTTGCCCGGCGGCCTGAAGTACTATATTCTGGAAAACTCCATGCCCGAAAACCGGGCCTATCTGACCCTGGCGGTAAACGCCGGATCGATCCTGGAGACTGACGAAGAACAGGGCCTGGCCCACTTTGTGGAACACATGGCCTTTAACGGTACCGCCCGTTTCCCCGAAGCGGAACTGGTCAACTACCTGCGCTCCCTGGGCATGCGTTTTGGGCCCGAGGTGAACGCCTATACCTCCTACGACAGGACCGTCTACGGAATTGAGGTGCCGGTGGAAACCGGCGCTGACGGGCGGAAGCGCATCCCCCCTACGGCCCTGGCGGTGATTGACGATTGGACCCATGCCATAAGCTTTACCCCCGCGGATGTTGATGATGAGCGGCCGGTTATTATGGAGGAGTACCGGGCCCGGCTTGGGGTTGAGGAACGGATCTTCCGTAAAACCAGGGAGGTGATCTTCCGGGGCTCTCCCTATGCGGACCGGCTGCCCATCGGACTCCCGGAGATAATCGAAACCGCCCCCGCGGAACGGCTTATGAATTTCTATAAGACCTGGTACCGGGCGGATAATATGGCCCTGATCTTTGTGGGCGATTTTGACGGCGCCGCCCTGGAAGCGGAACTGGCCTCCCATTTTTCCATACCCGCGCCGGAAACACCCCTGGACCGCCCCTATTACGATCTTCCCGAACCGGAAAAGGGTCGCAGGGAGGTGGAGATCATCACCGATCCCGAGCTTCCCTATACCCTGATATATCTGTATTATAGACGCTTCCCCCAGGCCTTGGGGGGAGACCTGGCCTCCTACCGCCAGGGGCTAATCGATACCCTTATTCAGCGGATGCTTGCCATCCGTTTTGAAGACGCCGCCGCCCGGGAAGAAACCCCCTATGTCCAGGCGGCTTCTTTTTACGACCGGTTTGGAAAAAATTCCCGCCTCTACGGTATGATGGGAATCGCAAAACCGGGCCTGGCCGAAGCAAGCCTCCGGGCCCTGCTGCGGGAGAAGGAATCCATAAGCCGTTATGGTTTTACTAAAACGGAAATTGCCCGGGCCAAGGGGACCCTTATTTCCGATCTGGAGCAGATGGTTTCCGAAAAGGATCGGCAGCCTTCCAATTCTTATGTGGATGAGCTGGCGGACCACTTCCTTGCCGGCTTGGGGCTGGCCGATGTTGAATGGGAACTGGACGCGGTAAGCAGGATGCTCCCGGACATTGGCTCCAGGGATATCTCCGCCGCAATAAAAGACTATTTTGCCGCCGATGATCTAACGGTGTTTCTTATTGCCCCCGAGTCTGAACAGGCAAGCCTGCCCCCGGCGGATCAGGTGCGGCGGATCGAGGCGGAAAGCCGGAGGGCCCGGATCCCCCGGCCCAGGAACGCCGCGCTGGATGCAACCCTTATTGATAAAGAGCCCTTGCCGGGAAGCATTGTTTCCGAATCCCGGGACCCCCTTACCGGGGCCGTCTATTGGGAACTCAGCAACGGCGCCAGGGTCATCCTTAAAGAGACGAAAAACAAAAACAACGAGATCGTTCTGTATGGGCTGGCCAAGGGCGGCAGTACCAGCGCGGGCCAAGAGGAGCTTATCTCCACGGCCCTGGCCGCGGAGATGATAAACGCCTCCGGGGTGGGGCCCTATTCCCGGAGGGACCTGATAAAGAAGATTTCGGATAAGCAGGTCTCCATATCAATGTGGGTTAGCAGCTTTCTCCGGGGTTTTAACGGTTCCACCACCATCGGGGATCAGAAGACCCTCTTTGAACTTCTCTACCTGGGCTTTACCCAGCCCCGGATCGATCCCGAAACCGTGAATGTCCTGCTGGATCAATACCGGACCACCCTGGCTCAGCACGGTGAAAACCCCGAAGCGGTATTCTCCGACGAGGTAGAAAGAACGGCGTTTGGGAATAATCCCTACTTCCTTCCCATGGAACTGGCGGATCTGGCAAAGGTGAACCGGGATCAGGCCCTGGCCTTTATTACCCGGGCCCTTAATCCCGCGGACTATACCTTTGTTTTTACCGGGAATCCGGATATCCCGGTCCTTCGTTCCCATGTCGAAACCTACCTGGCCTCCATCCCCCGGGGGCCGCAAAGCTGGAATGACTGGACCGACCCGCATATCGTCCGGCCCGGTAAGATTGAAAAAAAGGTCTATAAGGGGAAAGAAGAGAAGAGCCTGGTTTATTTGGGCTGGTATATCCCCGCGGAGTTTTCCGAATTCGGCGGAGCCGCGGCTTCTGTTTTAAGTGAATACCTGGACATACGGCTGACCGAGGAAATTCGGGAAAGCCTGGGCGGGGTCTATTCGGTTTCGGTAAATGTTTCCCTGGGGCTCCTTCCCTCGGGCGGTGAGTTGTCCATGGGTGTCTTCTTTATCTGTGACCCAAACCGGGTGGAGGTCCTTGCGGCCGCCATTGCGGATCAGCTTAAGCTTGTGGCCGGTGGAACCATAGACGGGGATGTGTTTACCAAGTCCGTGGAGGCCCTTAAAAAGAACCATGAAGAGTCCATCCAGAGCAACGCCTATATAAGCCGTATCTGGGCTATGTATACGGTTATTTTTGATCTATCCCTTGATCGGCTGGATAAACGGCCTGAACTATATGAAACTATTGGAATTGCTGATATACAACAGACCGCGGCAGATCTTCTGTCCACTGGTCCTATGATGGTTACCCTTTATCCGGAAGGATGGGGCAGATAGGGCGATTACTCACGGAGAAAATCGCATATGAGAAAAATTGGCATCCTGGTGTTTATAGGCTCCCTATGCGCTTGTTCTTTTTCCGGGCGGTCACCGGGTATAAATTCGGGACAAATTAAAGACTACAGGACCATCCCCGGCGTTAAGGCGGAGGATGTCCGGGCCATAGAGGCCATGAAGGAGCAGGGGGTATCCCTTACCTACGGGACCCTGGTGAGCAGCGAGGCCTTTGAAGATGCCGCCGATCCTGTTGGCGGCCTTGACGGCGGGACCGATGACGGGACCGGCGGCCCAGCCGGCGGCCCTGTCGGCGACCTTGTCGGCGGAATCCCCGGAGCAGCGGATGATGATGATGATAGGGAAGGTTTTTCCCTGCTGCTTTGCGATATGCTGTCCCAAATGTTTGGCATCCCCTTTGAACACCGTTTTTATACCTGGGATACCCTGGTGGAAGCCCTGGACGCGGGAACCCTGGACTTTACCGGAGAATTGAGCGCCACCGAAGAAAACCGGCAGCGTTATTTTATGACCGATCCGATTTATGACCGGACCCTGAAGATCTGTACCAACCGGTACGCCCCGGAATTACGGCGGACCGCGGCAAACCGTTTCCTGCGTTTTGCCGTTCCGGAAGGGGCCGGGATCGGTACGCAGATACAACAGATTACGGATCTGCCGGCTGAAATTGTGTATGTGCCTGACCATGCGGCCGCCGCCGAAGGCCTCCGCCTGAATACCATCGATGCCTTTTTCGATTTTGCGCCGGGAATGGTTTATTTTGAGCAGCATGAATTTGTCGCCATGGAGGATTTTTTCCCCCTTATATATTCCCCGGTCTCCATGGCAACGGCGAATCCCGATCTGCTCCCCATTATCAGGGTGGTGCAGGGGTACCTGGAAAACGGCGGGAAAGATTATCTGGCCCAGCTTTATTCCGAGGGTAACCGGGCGTATCTGCGCCATAAACTTGCGGTAAACCTGAACGCCGAAGAAAGGCCCTATTTTGACCGGCTTAAAAGAGAGGGCGGGGAAATAAAGATTGTGGCCGAATCGGATAACTATCCCATCAGTTTTTATAATGACCGGGAGCAGGAATTCCAGGGAATTGCCATTGATGTCCTAAAGGAAATATCCGTCCTTTCGGGGCTCCGGTTTGTCCCGGTCAATGAGCGGGGAGATTCCCGGCCCCGGCTCATCGAAAATTTGCGGACCGGGAAGGCCTCTTTGATCGCCGGATTGATATACCAGGATGCGCGGAAAAACAATTTTCTATGGGCCCGATCTCCCTTTACATCGGACCAGGGCGCCCTGCTTTCCACCGCGGAGCATCCCGATATTGAAATGAACCAGATACTGTATTCCACCGTCGGCCTGATACAGGGAAATACCTATACCACGGTTTTTAATGAATGGTTTCCCGGCCATAGCGGCAGTGTTTATTATTCCTCATCAAAAGATGCCTTTGACGCCCTGCGGCGGGGAGAGGTTGATTTTGTTATGGGTTCCCGCTATCTGCTGTTGAACCAAACCAACTACCAGGAAGAACCGGATTTTAAGGCCAGCATACTGTTTGATCATCAAATATCCTCCGGCTTTGCCTTTAACCCGGACGAAGTAGTTCTCCGTTCCATCATCAGCAGGGCCCAGCTTCTGGTTCCGGTGGAAACCATCAGCGACCGTTGGGCCCATAAGGTTTTTGATTACCGCAGGAAGATGACGCAGGACATTATGCCCTATCTTCTGGTCGTTTTGGGGGTCCTGGCGGTCTCCCTTATTGCCCTGTGCTTCCTGCTTATTAAAAACAGAAGACTTGGCAAAAACCTGGAAGAGCTGGTAAGAATCCGAACCCATGAATTGGAAGTCCGGACCGCAACCTTGACCACCGTTTTTTCGTCTATTCCGGATTTGATTTTTTGTAAGGACCTGGGGGGCAAATTTACCCAATGCAACCCGAGTTTTGAACGGTATATGAATCTTAAGAAAGAAGATATTATCGGCAAGGATGACGCGGACCTCTTTGGGGCCAGGGCGGACCTTATTGAGAAGTATCGGCAGGACGATCTGGATGTTGTTCAGTCCGGAACGGCAAAAGTAATAGAAGAGAATATCTATTCCCCTTATCTTGGCAGCACAAAACTCTTTGAGACTATTAAGACCCCCCTAATCCAAAACGGAACGGCGGTGGGCATTATGGGGATAGCCAGGGATATAACTGAACGGAAGGCCATTGAAGAGGCGGCCCAGGCGGCCTCTAAGGCAAAAAGTGAATTCCTTGCCCGGATCAGCCATGAAATCCGCACGCCCTTAAACGCCATTATTGGGATGACCCATATTGCCCGGAATTCCATAGCCGACACCCAGAAGGCCCTTGGCTCCCTTGATGAAATAACCACCGCTTCTTCACATCTCCTGAATATCCTGAACGACGTACTTGATATGTCGAAGATTGAGTCCGGTAAATTTGAGATCATCCGGGAGCCCTTTTATCCGGAGGCGGCCCTTTCGGAGGTGGTTAGTATTATTTCCCAGCGCTGTAAAGACAAATACATCGTATTTGAGCATAACATTAAAGACCTGCCCTCTGCCTATCTGTTGGGGGATAAGCTGAGGCTTAATCAGGTATTGATAAATCTTCTTGGCAACGCGGTTAAATTTACCGGCATGGAAGGACGCATAACATTTCATGTCGAGGTTTTGGCCGATCTTCCCGAAGAAATGAAGCTTAGATTTGTCCTGTCTGACAATGGTATAGGGATGAGCGAAGAACAGACAAAACGGCTTTTCGTTGCCTTTGAACAAGCGGACAGCAGCATCGCCTCCCGTTTCGGCGGTACCGGGCTGGGGCTTGCCATAAGCCAAAATTTGGTTAATCTTATGGGGGGGAATATAACCGTAGAGAGCAAACTTCAGGAGGGGTCCACCTTTAGTTTCGAGCTCAGTTTCCCCAAAACCAAGGCCCTGCCCGAGGTTCAACGGAAGCGTGAAGTATATAAATTGGATCTATCCTCGAAACGGCTGCTCCTGGTGGAGGATATGGAGATAAACCGGATTATCCTGCGGGAGCTTCTGGCGGATACCAGGGCTGTTATAGATGAAGCCGTAAACGGACAAGATGCTTTGGAGATCTTCGGCGCTTCTTCCGCGGGGTATTATGATTTGATCTTTATGGATATCCAGATGCCTGTGATGGATGGATACGAAGCAACCCGGAAGATCCGTTCCATGGAACGGCCGGACGCTAAAACCGTCCCCATTATTGCCATGACCGCCAATGCGTACCGGGAGGATATTAATAAAGCCCTTGGTATGGGGATGAATGGGCATATATCCAAACCTATTGATGTGGATACCGTTCTGCGGACCCTCGCAGATGTTTTTAATCTTTAAGTAAGGAAGGAAAGGCCATGCAAAGATCGATTTTGTTTGTTTTTGTTGTTCTGTGTATCCTGGGGACCGGTTCGGGAATGTCCTCCCTGGGGGCTGCGGAAAATACCCAGGCCCTGGAGGTCATTACAAACAACTATGCGGCCCGGAATTTTGCCCCCGGAGCGGTAAACAAGGCCGACCTGGACAGGATCCTCGCTGCCGGAGTCCGGGCGCCCAGCGCCGGCAACCGGCAGCCCTGGCGTTTTACGGTGGTTCAGAATCAGGCCCTGGCCAAACGGATTGTGCCCAATATAAGCGATGGAAATGTTTTGATCATCATTTCCGCCGCGGGGGACGGAAAGACCAATGGCAGCGTAATCCTGGACTGCGCCCTGGCAACGGAGAGCATCTATCTTGCGGCCCAGGCCCTGGGCTTGGGTTCCCGAATATACACCGGCCCCATGGATACTGTCAACAGCCAGCTTAAAGCCGAACTGGGCCTGCCCAACGATTACAGCGCCGTGGCCCTGGTCCGGATCGGGCAGGTCGCTCCGGGCACCGATGCGGTAAGCTCCGCTTCCGGCAGGAAGTCTCCGGACAGCGTCGTTACCTATAAATAGCCCTGCATCGGCGGAGATCCCCCTCCTGGGAATGAAAGGCCGCTTCCCCGAAAACGAACCTTGTAAACCCGGGGATGTGGAGGTATATTAATTGAGGCAGTTCCAAAATGTCAGATTTTGGAACTGCAACCTTGAAAAATGCGGTTTC
>JAISOR010000306.1 GCA_031275535.1 Treponema sp.
AAGACGGCATAAGACCGGGGTTAGTACCGGGCACATTCCAGGAAAAACGAAAGCATTCTCATCGTTGTCACCTGATGAGAACAGACGGCTGCCCAGGGTAAACTTCCTGGACAGCCCCTTCTTCATTTGCGAAATATCTATAAACGGCAAGACCTGGAACAAGAGGGTTTTCACTATTTTGCCGTGGGCCAATAACCCCGGCCTCTTCCGGGGGGCGTCTTCCGGACAGCCCCGGGTGATCACGGCTCGATAAGGATCTCCCTGCTCCCTTGTAAATTTCACCGCTTGGGGATACCCTTCTACCCATGATTGTGGTACTTTCCAAGGGTATTTCTTCTCACGATAAGGATATGGTCCGTATTTTTCTCCGGGACCGGGGGTTTACCCTCCGGGAGCAGAGCCTGGGGGACGATAAGGTTATCAGCGCCTCAGGTAAGGGCGCCGCGGATGTCGGGGAGTTGACCCTGCTCCCCGGGGTTGAGCGGGTGGCGGCGACCCAAAAACCCTACGAACTGGCCTCCCGGGAAACCAAGGGGGAGGATACCATTGTTACCGTGGGGGGGGGCGCTTCGCTGCCCGCGGTGAAGATCGGGGGGTCCCGAATCTCGATCATCGCCGGGCCCTGTGCGGTGGAGAGCCGGGAGCAGATCCTGGAAACCGCCGCCCGGGTCCGGGAATCCGGTGCGGTGATCCTCCGGGGGGGAGCCTTTAAGCCCAGGACCAGCCCCTACGCCTTTCAGGGCCTGGGGATGAAGGGGCTTGAGTATATGAAGGCCGCGGGGGAAGCCTGGGGCATGCCCATTGTTACCGAGGTGGTATCCCCGGAGCTGGCGGATCAGATGAAGGACCTCACCGACATGTTCCAGATTGGAGCCCGGAACATGCAGAATTTTGAGCTGCTAAAACGGGTGGGGGCCATAGGCAAGCCGGTGCTCCTCAAGCGGGGACCCTCGGCAACCATAGAGGAATGGCTGCTCTCCGCGGAGTATCTCCTCGCCTCGGGTACCAAGGACGTGGTGCTCTGCGAGCGGGGGATCCGGACCTTCGAGACCTATACCCGGAACACCCTGGACATATCCGCTATATCGGTGGTAAAGGGGCTTTCCCACCTGCCGGTGATCGTGGATCCCAGCCATGCGGTGGGGATCCGGGCCAAGGTGAGTTCCGCGGGGCTGGCCGCCATAGCCGCCGGGGCGGACGGGCTTACCGTGGAGGTTCATCCCCGGCCTGACGAGGCCCTCTCCGACGGGCCCCAATCCCTCTACCCGGAACAGTTTGAACGGCTTTTGCGGGACATCGAGGCCCTGGCGCCGGTGGTGGGAAAGGAACTGCTCCGGACCCCCCTGCCCCGCCAGCACGGCGGAGGCCGGAACGAGCTTTTCCTGTCCGGCGCTCTTGAACCGGCTGCCTCTCCGGCCCCTGCGGCAGGGACCTCGGCCCCCGGGGAACCTGTGCCGGTGGCCTTTTCCGGGGAAGCCGGGGCTTACGCCGAGCTGGCCCTGATGCGGGCCTTTGGGGAGGAGACCCCCCGGATGGCCTGTCCCGGATTCAGCGCGGTTTTTGATGCGGTCCTGGGGGGGACCGCGTCAGCCGGAGTGGTGCCCGTGGAGAACAGCCTTGCGGGTTCCATCCACGAGAACTACGATCTCTTCCTGCGCTACCCCGATGTGGCTATTGTGGGGGAATTGAAGCTCCGGATAGTCCACTGCCTCATCGGGGTTGAAAAGGCGGATATGGATTCCGTCAGGATAGTGCGGAGCCACTCCCAGGGTTTTATCCAATGCCGGGAGTTTTTGGACAAACACCCCGAATGGCGGCTGGAGCCCTACTACAACACCGCCGCCGCGGTGGTTTCCATCCTGGATGAACCGGAGGAAGCCAAACGGGTGTGCGTTGCCGCCATCGCCGGGGAAGCGGCGGCCATGGCCCACGGGCTTAAGGTCCTCAAAATGGGGATAGAGACCAATCCCCTGAACTACACCCGGTTTGTGATCATAACCCGCCGCGCGGGTTATGACGTATCCCGCGGGGGAGCCGCGGCATCCGGGGGGCAGGATGCCGGCAGGGCCCTAATTCCCCCCAGCCTGGGATCGGAGAAGCCCAACAAGGCCAGCCTGGTCTTTTCGGTGCCCGACGAGCCGGGGAGCCTCTTCGCCTGCCTCAAGATCCTCTCCGAACGGGGGATCAACCTCTCCAAGCTGGAGTCCCGGCCTATCCAGGGTAAGCCCTGGCGTTACCTCTTCTATGCGGATGTCAGCGTCCCCGGCGAGGCAGGGCTGTTTGATGCGGTGATGGACGAATTAAAAACCAGGACCGAAGACTTTCACCTCCTGGGGATCTACCGGGCTTTTCTGTAGTATTTTTCCGGTTTTTGCATTGACTTTTCCTTGAAGTGAATTAAAATAAAAATATTGGTAAAATATATGAAAAACAATGGGCCGCAGGTCTTTCATAAGGCAGCCTTACCTGATTATTGTTACGACCGATCCCATAAAACGATTGTTATCCGCATGGTTAGCCCTGTATTTACTACAGGCACCGAGGCGGGCATGAGCGGCGAAGGGGATCCCCGCTGCCGGGGGCCCATGATCCGGGACGAGGAAAGGCAGGATTGGGGAGCTCATCTCCCGGGGTTTTATGGAGCATGACGGTTCCGGCGGCGGGGGCTCCCGGGTGCTCTGTGGCGGGGCGCCGCTTACAAATGGTGAAATACCGTCTTTTACTATGGCGGTGTATTATAAAAAGATTGAGGAGGACGAAGATGAAAAAAATTGTGATGGTATCCCTCTGCGGGATGATGCTCCTTGCCCTGGGCGGATGCGCTAAAAAAAGCACCGGAAGCAGGGGGGGAGGGGTATCCGGTACGCTAATGGTGTGGATGGATAACA
>JAISOR010000309.1 GCA_031275535.1 Treponema sp.
ATAATTTTATTTGATATAGTTAAATATAGTGTTTTTCCCGATAATTACCATAAGAGGTAACCCGTGGCTTCGGTTCATGAGTATAAACGTTTTGAAAATAATGTAGTTTCAAAGGTAAAGAATCTTGCCTTTATCATAGGAAGGGGTATTATCTCGTTTTTTAAGGCCCTTTTCAGAGCCATTGTACGGCGGTATACCATTGTATTGGTTCCCCACTCCGAAAAAAAAGTATATAACCTCCATGTAACGGTGTTTTCAATGGTCTGTTTCGTGCTGGTTATGGTGGGTATTATAGGGGCCTTTTTTTGGTACGGCGCATCGTACGGTAATACCAGGCAGGTCCTGGCGGATAAAGACGGCCGCCTAAAGGACGCCCAGGCAAGCCTGGATCAGCTCCGGGATGAAACTTCCCGGCTTTTACGGGCCGCCCGGGGCTTTGAGGCGGCCCTCTCCACCACCCTCTCCGTATTGGGGGCGGATACCTCGATAGACAATGCCTCCAACGCCGCCCTTTCCGGCGACCTGTCCTCGTTTTTTGATATTAAGGAAACCGCCGAAGGGACCCTGCAGGAGGTGGATGATGTCCGGCGCGTGGCGGGGTATCTTTCTTCCGCGGTGGAGCCGGTAAAGGAACTGGGGACCCTGCTGGATTCCCAAAACGCCCTGCTCACCGAAATTCCCAGTATATGGCCCATAAAAGGCGGCATTGGGCATATCTCCATGTTCTTTGGACAGAACGAAAACCCCTTTACCGGCCAGTATTACATCCATAAGGGGATAGACCTCTCTACCTACCGCCAGGGGGATCCCATTGTCGCCACCGCCGACGGGCAGGTGGTAACCGTGGATTATGAGGGGGCGGGGTTTGGTAATTATGTAATTATCAAGCATAAACACGGATTTTATACCCGTTATGCCCATATGCAGCAGTCCCGGGTAACCACCGGGCAACGGGTTCAACAGGGAGAAGTAATCGGATATATCGGTAATACGGGGCTTTCCACAGGTCCCCATCTGCATTATGAAGTTCATATCGGTTCGGATGTGGTGGATCCCTTTAAATACCTTAATATTCGTTCCAGTATTGCGAAAACCACGAAGTAGCCGGGCCCCAGGCCGGTTGTCCGTAATTCCCAAAAATCGAGTATTGTATGTCTAACGGTAAACATGAAGATTTCTCAATCAATACCATGATAGGCCCCGGCACTTCCATTAACGGGGATATTGAATCCTGCGGGTTTACCCGGGTAGACGGCAATATCCGGGGGGATTTGGCCGTTAAAGGCAGGGTTGTGGTGGGCGAAAAGGCCCGGATGAAGAGCAGCATCAGCGGAACCTTTGTAACCATCGGGGGGGTGGTATGCGGGAATGTGCTGGCCAGCGAAAGGCTTGTCATTCTGGCTACCGGGCTGGTTCTGGGGGATATTATTACCCGGCGGATCCAGGCCGACGAGGGCTGCCTTATCCATGGCCGGGTCCGGGTATGCCAAAACGACGCCGCCTGGGATAAGGCCATAGCCGAATACCGGGACGCCCTGGGGGTTAAATCCGCCCTTTCGGGGTTCTCCTACCATTCAGACCGAAACCATGGCTAAGGTGGATTTTTCCGAAGGAGCCGCTCCTTTTCTGAATCCCGCAGCCTATACCGCCCTAAAGGCGGAGACAAAAAAAACCAAGGACAAAGCCTCTATTCGGGACCTTAAGAGGCCGCGGTTTTCTTCCGTCCTTAAAGAGGCGGCGCAGACCGAACAGGCCGAGGCCCTGCCGGATTATCCCGCCTCAGAGGAGGCGCTCCGGGAACTCCTGGACGATGTGCATAGTTTCGGCGATGAACTAAAACGGCGGCCCTTCCCGGAAGAAATAAAACAGTACAAACGGGCGGTGCGAAATTTCCTTCACTATGTGGTGGAAAACGGGTATACAATAGAAGAAAGGACCAGCGGCGTCAATCTAAAGAAACGCAAGAAATTTACCCTGGTCCAGGTGGTGGATCGCAAGCTGGAGTCTCTGGCCGCGTCCATTCTGGCCAATCAGGTAAGCCAGATTGAGCTGCTTGCCCGCATTGATGAGATTGCGGGACTCCTGGTAGATTTGTTGCAATGAACATCAAAAGAGGATGTATCCATGGAAACCGATGAGTATGATGATTTAAGTGATGATATAAGCGATGAGGATATTTCCGCCCTGGAAGATAGCCCCGGGGAAGGGGGAAGAGAAAGTACCGATGTCCTGGTGGAATCAGGGGAAGGGCTTGAATCTCTTACGCCGGATACCCCCGTATACCGGCTCCGGCTCTCCTATTCCCACGAAACCTTTGTGGCCGTCTATAAGGGGGAAGTCCTAAGTCCGGGAACCATGGTCCTGGTTCCTACCCGGTATGGCCGGGATTTAGCCCAGATCATAGGCCCCATACAGCGCCGGGGTTCCCTTTCAGAGATGTCCCGGATTGAACGCCCCGCCTCAACGGAGGATCTGGAAAAGGCCGCCCATAACCGGCGGCAGGAAAAAGAGGCCTTTGGTATCTGCAAACAGAAGATCGACGGCCATAATCTGGAAATGAAGCTGGTCTCGGTCCACTACCTTTTGGAGGAGTCAAAGATTCTGTTTTTCTTTACCGCGGAAAACCGGGTGGATTTTCGGGAGCTGGTCAAGGACCTGGTAAGCATCTTTAAAACCCGGATAGAACTGCGGCAGATAGGGGTCCGGGATGAGTCCCGGGTAGTCGGAGGCCTGGGGGTCTGCGGCCGGGGCTATTGCTGCCACATGGTTTCGGATAAACTAAAGCCCGTTTCGATAAAAATGGCCAAGGATCAGAACTTATCCCTCAACTCAATGAAAATATCCGGCCCCTGCGGCCGCCTGCTCTGTTGTCTTGCCTATGAACACAATTTTTACAGCGAACAGCGCCGGCTTATCCCCCCGGAGGGCTGCAAGATCTCCTATGACGGAAGCATTTGGAAGGTAACGGAGGTGAACGTGGTGACCGGCCTGGTAAGACTTAGCGCGGAAGACGGCCGGTTTATCCAGCTGTCCTCCGGCCAATTCGAAAAGGCCGACGGCCGCTGGCATATTACCACGTCCCTGGCCCAGCCCCCGGTTTAATGTTTCCCTGACCGCTTTATCTTAGCCTATGTTCCGTGGTATAACGATCTTATCTGCTTTTTCGCGTAAATCTGCCAAAGGGGGGAATTTATGAATACGGCCCTTGATGGGGTAAAGATCTGCTACATCGGCGGCGGTTCCCGGAACTGGGCCTGGGTTTTGATC
>JAISOR010000016.1 GCA_031275535.1 Treponema sp.
TAATCATGGCTTTAGTATATCATGCGTTAATACTTTTGTAAAGATTAGTAAACCAAAAACAAAGAATTCCTACAGTGAGCGGCTGAGTATTAAAGATTCCTCCATGAAATCTTTGTGTATGTCGGGAACAATCCCATACCCCATTTTACGCCCCAGAGGGCGAGGAATTACCCCCCCCCTATAAAGATTAAAAAATTAAATCGGGGGAAAGTCTTCCCCCATGCTTCAAAGCCTACGTTTTTCCGCTTTCCCCTTATTCCAAGGCCCTGTTTACCTTCTCCACTATGGCATCCACCTGTTCTTCGCTCATGCCGAAGAAGCTCCGGGCTGAACGGAGGGGCATATCCTGGAGCATAGCCATCATCTGTTGGGGGCTTATGCCGGCGGCCCCCGCCTCGCCCAGGGGGGCCGAAAATTTGGCCATCTCCGCCTCAAATACGGCCCGGGCCCGGGGATCGCCGAGGAAATCGCTGATCGCGGTATTGCTATCGGCCTTAAAGGGCAGGGCCTGGGGCTCAAGCACCTGTACCGTATCCCGGAGTTGGATGTCCCGGGAGGACTTCCCGATGAGGATTTCATATTCCCCCCCGGCTATATGCCAATCGGCAATATCGGTGTTGTAATACGCAAAGGCCCGGCCATCCAGGGTGAATTCCGCGGTTTTTGTTTCCCCCGCGGCCAGGGCGAGCTTTACAAAGCCCTTTAATTCCTTTTCCGGCCGCTTGGGGGTCCCGGTCTTATCCCGCACATAGAGCTGGACAATCTCCTTTCCCGCCCGGCCGCCGGTATTGGTCACCTCAAGCTTGACGCCCAAGGCCTCCCCCGCTTTAAGGGATTTTTTATCCAACCGGAGCTTGGCATAGGAAAAAGCGGTGTAGGAAAGGCCGTGTCCAAAGGGGTAACGCACGGGCATTTGCTTCTTGTCATAGTACCGGTACCCCACGTAGATACCTTCCCCATAGCATACCCGGGTTTTAGTGCCCGGGAAATTGAGGTACGAGGGATTATCTTCCAGCTTAACCGGAAAGGTTTCCGCCAATTTACCCGAAGGATTGGCCTCCCCGTAGAGGAGGCGGACCGCCGCTTCCCCCACGCCCTGGCCGCCCAGGTACAAGTCCAGAATGGCCCCGGCCTCGTCCGCCCAGGGCATCTCCACCGGGGACCCCTTATGGAGGACCACCACGGTATTTTTCTGCACCCCGCAGACCGCCCGGATAAGTTCATCCTGGCAGCGGGGCAGCCGCATGTGGGTCCTGTCGTAGCCCTCGGACTCAAAGGAATCGGGGAGCCCCGCGAAGATCACCGCCACATCGGCCTGGGCCGCTGCCTTGAGGGCCTCGGCAAAAAGGGCCTCGTCCCGCTCGTCCTGATCCGCCGGGAAGCCCCGGGCGTAGAGGGGCTCCCCGGCGCCGGGGATCTTTTTTACCGATGCCAGGGCGTTGGAAATTCGGAAGGGGTTGATATGGGAACTGCCGCCGCCCTGGAAACGGGGCTTTTCCGCAAATTCGCCGATAAAGGCGATCCGCTTTCCCTTTTGCAGGGGCAGGAGCGGCCCGTCGTTTTTCAACAGTACCGCCGACTCTTCTTCAATTTTGACCGCCACGGCGTGATGCTTTTCCCTGTCGAAGTCCCTTGCGATATGCGCATCGGCATATTGGAACACGATGTTCAGGATCCTCTCCACCGCGGTATCCAGGACCGCTTCGGGAAGGGAGCCGTCCTTTACGGCCCTGACAATTTGGGCGTTGGTGACCCCCCGGGACGAGGGCATCTCCAGGTCCAGGCCGGCCTTGAGGCCCTCCACCCGCCGGTTTACCGCCCCCCAGTCGGACATCACATAGCCCTTAAAGCCCCATTCGTCCCGGAGAATGCCGGTAAGGAGCCGGGGGTTTTCCGAAGAAAATACGCCGTTGATCTTGTTGTAGGAACACATGACCGTCCAGGGCTGGGCCGTTTTAACGGCAATTTCGAAGCCCGCCAGGTATATTTCCCGCAGGGTCTGCTCGTCCAGTTCCGAGGATATGACCATCCGGCGGTACTCCTGGTTATTGGCCGCAAAATGTTTGATGCTGGTCCCCACGTTTTTGCTCTGAACGCCGGCAATATACGCGGCGGCCAGTTCCCCCGCCAGGTAGGGATCTTCGGACAGGTACTCAAAATTCCTCCCGCAAAGGGGGCTGCGCTTAATATTGATCGCCGGTCCCAGGAGGACCGAAACTCCCTCGGCCTGACACTCCTCCCCCAGGGTCTCCCCCAGGATCTGCAGCAGGTCCCGGTCAAAGGAGGAGGCGGTGGCACAGGCGGCGGGGAAACAAACGGCCTTAATGCTATCCCTCATCCCTAAATGATCCACCGTACCTTCCTGTTTACGGAGCCCGTGGGGACCATCGGAAACCATTACCGGTGGAATGCCCAGGCGTTCCACCCCCTGGAGATGCCAAAAATCCGTGCCGGAACACATTCCGGCCTTTTCTTCCAGGGTCATTTTGCCTACCAGATCTTTAATATTCCGCATCATAGTATCCTCCCAGGTCTCTATAAAATAGTATGCCGATCTCTTAGAATGTTCAAAAAATACCTTATTTACTCATTGACAACAAGCCATAAAATACGCATTGTACCTTTTAGGGAGTTAAAGAGGATTGAACGGGAGTGATGTGGTCATCGGGGAGGTCTCTAAATCCTTTGGTGATATTAAAGTATTAAATGATATACGCCTGGAAATACACAGGGGGGAATTTTTTTCCCTCCTGGGGCCCTCGGGGTGTGGAAAAACGACCCTTTTGCGTATTATCGCTGGTTTTGAGACCCCCGATACGGGGATAGTTACCTTTGACGGCGCCGATGTGCTGCCCCTGCCCCCTAACCGCAGACAGGCAAACACGGTTTTTCAGAATTACGCCCTTTTTCCCCACCTTTCGGTGTTTGAAAATGTCGCCTTTCCCCTGCGGATACGGAGGGAATCGAAAAGCAAGATTACTGCCACCGTTAAGGACTACCTTAAACTGGTCCAACTCGAGGCCCACGCCCTTAAAAAACCGAACCAGCTTTCCGGGGGCCAGAAGCAGCGGGTCGCCATTGCCCGGGCGCTCATCAATTCCCCCAAGGTCCTGTTACTGGACGAGCCCCTTTCCGCCCTGGACGCCAAGCTGCGCCAGCGGATGCTCATCGAACTGGACCAGATCCACGACAAAATAGGCATTACCTTTATATACGTGACCCATGATCAGCAGGAGGCCCTTTCGGTTTCCGACCGTATCGCGGTGATGAACCAGGGGAACGTACTCCAGGTGGGGACCCCCCATGAAATTTACGAAAGCCCCGGCACGGATTTTGTGGCCCAGTTCATCGGAGAAACGAACCTCTTCGACGCGGTGGTAGCCTCGGTGGAAAAACTGGACAAGCCGGTTCTTGAATTTATGACGGAATTGGACATCCCCGAGCTGGGGAGGATCAAGGTTACCACCGTGGACGAGGTAAAGCCGGGGCAGCGGGTAAGTTTTACCATCCGGCCGGAGAAGATCCTTATTTCCAAGGAAAAACCCGCCACCAAGCGGGATGATATCAACCTCTTCCAGGGCGCCGTGGACGAACCCATTTATTCGGGATTCCAGACCAAATTCTATGTAAAGCTCCAGGACAAGGTGCTTATCCGGATAATCAAGCAGCACGCCAAATACTCCGACGAGGGCCCGGATATTGTATGGAAAGATTCGGTATATCTTTCCTGGAGCGCCAACGACGGCTATATCGTGGGAGTTAGGGAATCGTGAGCCCCGGCGCCGGCCTTAAGCGGCCTCCCAGGCTTAATAAGCGGAATTACGGCCCCCTCTATTCAGGGGCCATGGCCGCCTGGTTTACCGTTTTTTTCCTTGCCCCCCTTATTATTATTGTGATATACAGCTTCCTTAAAAAAGGGCTCTACGGGGGGGTAGAGCCGGTGTTTTCCCTGGATGCCTACAGGAGCCTGGGGAACCCCAGTTTTATGCTTATCACCATCCGCACCCTCCTTAGCTCGGTGGCGGCCACGGCGCTGACCATCCTCATCGCCCTGCCCTGCGGATACTATATGGCCAAGAGCAGGAACCAGACCATCCTGCTGCTCCTTATCATCATCCCCTTTTGGACTAATTTCCTGATCCGGGTATTCGCCTGGATGAACATTCTGGGAAACAACGGGTTCCTCAACGAATTCCTGCTGCGGCTGGGTTTAATCCGGGAAAGCGTCCAGTTCCTGTATAACCAAAAGATGGTGATCCTGGTGCTGGTCTATATGTACCTGCCCTATGCCATCCTGCCCCTCTACGCCACCATCGATAAATTTGATTTTTCCCTTTTGGAAGCCGCCCGGGATCTGGGGGCCACCAAACCCCAGTCCATGGTAAAGGTGCTGCTCCCCAACATACGGAGCGGCATGTATACCGCGGTGCTTTTTACGTTTATTCCCATATTCGGGGCCTACGCGGTCCCCCTGCTGATAGGGGGCAAGGAGTCCTACATGCTGGGGAACGTCATCGCCGATCAGCTTACCAAATCCCGGAACTGGCCCCTGGCTTCGGCCATATCCCTGGTCCTGACCCTGGTTACCACCGCCGGGGTACTCCTGATGATGGGCCTGCAGAAACGGGACGCCGCCCGCCTGCAAGACCCTTCACGCCCCCGGCGGAACGGCGGCGGCGGAACGGCGGCGGCGGAACAGCCGGGGAATGGAGGGGCAAATCCGTGAAGCTGAATATCAAGGCGGTCATTACCTCCCTGCGCTCAGGGGCGCCGCTGGGGGAATCGGCCCGCCACGCCCGGCGGGCATACCGGAAACAGTTTTCCTTTTCCCAGACCGTGTTTATCGCCACCATCGTGTTTCTCTTCCTGCCCCTCTTTGTGCTGATCCTCTACTCCTTTAATTCTTCCAAGGGCATGAACTGGACGGGCTTTTCTTTCCGCTGGTATGAACAGCTCTTTCTCCATTCCCGGGACCTCTGGCGGGCCTTCCGGAACAGCGCCTT
>JAISOR010000039.1 GCA_031275535.1 Treponema sp.
ATTTTCTTCGGGCACGTAGACAAGAAAGCGCCCATCGGCATCGGTATAGGCAGCGCTGTAATTATCATATCTGACTCTAATTCTCGCTACCGGCTCGCCCGTTTCTTCAGAGACAACCCTCCCTTGAAGGGGAACCGTATAACTATCGGGATCGGGCTGACGCATTCCATAGGCGGCATGAATCAAAAACGGCATTGCCGTTGCCCCTAACGCCACATACACATTTCTCAGTATCAGGCGCGCCTTTTCCAGCATTTTCCCCATGGTTTATTCCTTACAATTTATAGTACCCCCCTTTCTTTATTTGAGTCAATGGAACGCATTGTTCGGAAGCTTCAGTTTTCGAACCGCTTCTTTCATGCCCCGGGATCACGGAACCAAGCCCGCTTGGTTCCGGAGGACCCGTCCCTCCCCGCCAAAGCCGCCGCTTGAGCCCGTATCGCCCGGTTTTAGCCGGTGGCTTCAAGCAACGGCGGAATAACCGTTGTAAATTCCCCCTCCTTCCGGTATAATAGACGTATCCGGCGATCCCTTGGCTGCCGGACAAGTTTGCGCTATATTGGGAAAACACATGGTTACTGAAACCCGCCTTACCGCCGTCGTGGAAATCGGTTCCACCGGGATCAGGCTTTTGGTGGCGGAAATTGCCGGCGGCGGCGAGTGGCGGATCCTGGACCGGGCGGGTAAACCCGTGGCCTTGGGGCGGGATGTGTTTATTTCCGGCCTCATATCCCGGGAGTCTTTTCTGGAATGTCTCTCGGTACTGCAAAATTTTAAGGAACTCCTCCGGAGCTGGGATATACAAGATGAGGACATCCACGTCATCGCTACCAGCGCCCTCAGGGCGGCCCGGAACCGGGATATGTTTGTGGACCGGGTCCGCCAGGAAACAGGGTTCCGGCTCAGCATCGTCGAGGGGATCGAGGAAAACCGCCTGATGTACCTGGCGGTGCGGTACGCCCTTAAAAACGACCTCCCCCAATTTTGGCGGGCCAGTTCCATGATCATCGAGGTGGGGGGGGGCTCCACGGAGATCATGCTCCTCCGCCGGGGCAAGATGGTATCCGCCCACAGCCTCAAGCTGGGGACCATCTTTATCGACCAGCAGTCCCGGTTTGTCCTGGGCTCCGCCCAGTTCCAGGAGCGTTTTTTAAACGAAAATGTCAGGAACACCTCGGAATTTTTAAGTTCCGAAATGGATCTGTCCAATGTCAGGACCTTCGTGGTGGCGGGCTCCGACGTGCGGCTGGTGGCGAACCAGCGGGGAACCGAATTTAACCCCAACTGCCGGATCATAGACCGGGCCGCCTTCATTGAATTCGCGGAAAAAATACAAAACTACAGCGTCGAGGACTGTGTGCAGAAACTGGGCATCCCCTTTGGAGACGCCGAAGGCTTTATCCCCGGCATTAAGGTGTACAAACTTTTTCTGGAGCGGACCTCCGCCGCCCAGGTAGTGGTCCCGTCGATCTCCATCCGGGAGGGGCTTCTGATAGACCTTGCCCATGGGGTAGACCCGAAATTGCAGGAGGAGTTTTTTTCCCAGATTATCGCCTCGGCGGTCAACCTGGGGCGGAAGTACCACTACGATGAGGCCCACAGCCGGCACGTGGCGGACCTGTGCCTGGTCATATTCGACGCCCTGGTCCGGGAACACGGCATGAACCGGCGGGAACGGATGATGCTGGAGGCGGCGGCCATACTCCACGATGTGGGTATGTTTATCCGCAGTTCCTCCCACCACAAACACGGCCAGTACATCGTGTCCAATTCGGAGATCTTCGGGCTTCACCGGGAGGAATTGGACCTCATCGCCAACGTGATAAGTTACCACCGGGGGGCGCCCCCCTCTCCCGCGGATATAAACTACATCGCCCTTCAGCGGGAGGATCGGATCCTGGTGCTTAAAATGGCCTCCATCCTCCGGGTGGCGGACTCCCTGGACCGGGGCCATTCCCAGCGCATAAAAAACATCACCCTGGAACGGAAGAGCGAAACCCTGGTCCTCCATACCCAGGGGAACTACGATTTAAGCCTGGAGCACCGGGGGCTGGAAGAAAAGGCCGATTTGTTTCAGGATGTATTCGGGTATAAGGTGGTGCTTACCTGAGGCGGATTATGGAAGCGGTTTATTTTAACCGGGATATTTCCTGGATAGATTTTAACAGCCGGGTATTGGAGGAAGGGCTGCGGCCGGGGCTCCTCCCCCTGGACCGGATACGGTTTTTATCGATAGTTTCTTCAAACTTCGATGAATTTTTCATGGTCCGGGTGGCGGCCATGAAACGGGCCCTGCGGGCCGGGACGGTTCCGGACTTTTCGGGGCTGGGCCCGGCGGATATGCTCAGGCTGACCGGGGAAAAGGTCCGCTCCATCATCAAAGGGCAGTATGACTGCCTTCGGGAGGAGGTTCTTCCCGCGCTCGCCGCGGGAGGGCTGGAATTGGTCCGGTCCGGCTCGTATTCCGAAGCCCAAAAGGGGTATCTTGAGTCCCGGTTCCTCCGGGACGTCCTGCCCATCCTGACCCCCCTGCGGGTTGAGGATGACAAGCCCCTGCCCTCCATCGGGAACCTGGGGGTCCATGTGGCGTTCCTCCTCTCCGGCGAAACCGGCGATGAACCCATCGCCATCGTCCGCATCCCCTCGGCCCTGGATCGGATCGTCCTGTTTCCCGCGGAGGATGACGGAAAAACCCGCTGGACCCTCCTGGATGATATCGTCATAACCTGGGGGGCCCGCCTTTTCCCCGGCTATCAGGTCAAAGAGGCCATGGCCTTTAAAGTTACCCGGGACGCGGATTTTTCGGTGGATGAAAAACGGGACGAAGATTTTCTCGAGGCCATGGAAGAAGTCCTGGTGGGCCGGGAGACTTCCAAGCCCGTGCGGATGACCTATTCTCCGGGCAGCGCCCGGCTCCGGGACGAATTGGCCCGGCGGCTGGAACTGGGGCCCGGCGACCTGTACGAACTTGACGGCCCCCTGGATCTGAGGACCCTGGCGGAGCTCGGCTCGATCCGGGGCTTTGAACACTTAAAAAGCGCCCCCGCGGCGATTTACCGGAACCCCGCCTTTGCCGAAGACGAACCCCTGTGGGACCGGATAAACCAGGGGGACGTGCTGCTCCACCTTCCCTATGAATCCTTTGATCCGGTGATCCGCTTTTTCCAGGATGCCGCCGGGGACCCCCGGGTAATCTCCATCAAAACCGCCCTGTACCGGACCAGCGGGGATTCCCCCATCGTAAAGGCCCTGGAAAAGGCCGCCCTGAACGGAAAGCACGTTACCGCGGTGGTGGAGATCAAGGCCCGGTTCGATGAGGGGCAGAATATCTCCTGGGCAAACCGCCTGGAAAAAGCCGGGGTCATTGTGGTATACGGCCTGGCCAGGCTCAAGGTCCACGCCAAGATCAGCCTCATTATCCGCCGGGAGCGCGGGGGAATCCGGCGCTACACCCATCTTTCCACGGGGAACTACAACGACCGGACGGCAAAGCAATACGAAGACATCGGCATCTTTACCTCCAATGACGACATCGCCTTTGACGCGAGCCTCGTTTTTAATATGATCACCGGTTATTCCATGATCCAGCGGACCAAGAACCTCATCGCCGCCCCCATTGCCTTAAAGGACAGCCTGCTGCGGCGCATAGAGCGGGAAGCGAAACGCGCCAGCCAGGGATACCCCGGCAAGATCCTCGCGAAGATGAACGCCCTGGCGGACAAAGATATGATTGACGCCCTGTACCGCGCTTCCCAGGCGGGAGTCAGGATCTTCCTCAACATCCGGGGCGTCTGTATGCTGGTCCCCGGCGTACCGGAGCTTTCGGAAAACATCCGGGTGGTGAGCATTGTGGATCATTACCTGGAACACGGCCGGATCTTCTATTTCGCCAACGGCGGCGCCGAGGAGCTTTTTCTCTCCAGCGCCGACTGGATGACCCGCAACCTGGAACGCCGGGTGGAGCTGATGTTCCCGGTGATCCAGGAGGAACTCAAAAAGCAGGTACACGCGATTTTGGAAACCTACTTCCGGGACAACTGCCAGGCCCGGCTCCTGAATCCGGACGGGAGCTGGACCACCCTGACCCCTCCCCCCGGGGAGCCCCCCGTCAGGGCCCAGGCGCTTTTCCTGGACTGGGCTGCGGCCGCGGAACGCCCCTGGACCTCCCGGGAGGAATTTATCGTCCGCCGCAGTCCCCCGGGAGACGCCCCTTAAGGAACGGTACAGAAACAACATGACCGTTTGGTCATGTTATTTCCTTATTGCATAAGCAAGAGGCTTTCCCAAAACCTCAGTTTTTGGGAAAGCAACCTTAGATTTATGGGAAAAAGCGGGCTTTAGACCGCTTTTTCAAGAGCATTTCCGAAAACCAACCGGGTTTTGGGAAATGCTC
>JAISOR010000115.1 GCA_031275535.1 Treponema sp.
CTTCATTCATGGCTTGGGAAGCATAGAGGGTTCCCAGCAGGGAAACCCGGTACAGGGGCTTAACCGTATTCAGCGCCATGGCGGCCATATCTACCACACATTCATTACAGCGGCAAATCGTTTCCTCAAACGATTTAAGCTGCTGCCCTAATTCTTCCAGGACGAGTTTTTCCGCTTCATTTTCCAGCAGTTCAAAATCATAATCATCAATAAAGGCCATAGTTCCTCCCCTAATAAAAATAAAACATAATCAAAACAATTTCAAATGTATAGGCAGGGCAAAGCGTTTACTCTTTATCCGGGATATATTACAGCAACTTCACCGTACCGGTGCGTTTTCTCCGGGTAGCCCGGATATATACAAAGAATTGCCCGGCCTTTCCTATTAAATAAAATTCTTTTGCCCTAATGCCTAAGAGGAATTTCTGGTTAGGGGGGCAAATTGGGTGTACTTGGGGAGGAATACAATTTCCACGGTCCCCACCGGGCCGTTCCGTTGTTTGGCGATAATAAGTTCCGTCTTGATCCCCTCCGCATAGGGCCCGGAGGATGCCCCCTTCTTGTCCGGCTCCCGGTCCCGGTGGAGGAACATCACCACGTCCGCATCCTGCTCGATGGAGCCCGACTCCCGGATATCCGAAAGATTCGGCCGCTTACCCTCCGCATCCCTGCGGACCTGGGAAAGGGCCACGATGGGAATCCCCAGTTCCCGGGCCAGGCCTTTAAGGGAACGGGATATTTCCGCTATCTGTTCATGCCGGGGAAGCTGGTAATTCTCGGAACCGATCAGGGTAAGATAATCGATAAAGATGATTTCCACCTTCTGCTGGGCCCGGAGCCGCCTTGCCTGGGACCGGAGATCCAGCAGCTTCATATTCGGCATATCCACGATATACAGGGGGGCGTTGAAAATTTCCCCCGCGGCGTTCATAAGCTTCCTAAAATCGTCGGGGGTTAAGTGTTTTGAACGGATCTTATTGGAATCTACCTTGGCTTCGCTGGAGATAAGCCGCTGCATCAAGGCCATATCCGACATTTCCAGGGTAAAAAAAGCGGTGGCTATTTTACCGCGGATAGCCATATTGGCCGCCATGCTTAAGGCCAGAGCGGTCTTTCCCACCGAGGGCCGGGCCCCGATGATGATAAGCTCCGAGGCCTGGAACCCGGAGGTCATGCCGTCCAGGTCTTCCAGGCCGGAGGGGACCCCGGTATACAGCTCTTTCGCCAGATACAGTTTTTCCATGGTCTCTATGGCCCGGGGAATTATCTCTTTGGCGCTTTTAAAGGTAAAGGTCTTTCGATCCTCGGTCAAATCAAATATGCGCTGCTGAATTTCCTCAAGGATGATCCGGGATTCCATGGACTCATCAAAGGACCGGACGCTTATCTCGTTGGCAACCCGGAGCAGGGACCTTCGCAGGGAACAATCCTGTACGATTTTGGCATAATACTCGATATTGGCGCTGGTGGGCACCACATTGGTCAGGGAGGCTACATAGGCGGGCCCGCCGGCCTGATCCAGGGTCCCGTTCTGGCGGAGTTCCCCGGTAACGGTAATTATATCCGCCTTTAGACCCTGGTTATTGAGATTTAAAATAGCCTCGTAGACCCGGCGGTTGGCGTTGGCGTAAAAATCACCGGGTCTAAGATACTGTATGGCCGTATCTATGGCTTCCTCGTCCAGGAGCAGGGCGCCCAGGGCAGCCTGTTCCGCCTCATCGTTATGGGGCGGAACCCTGTCCTTTATTCCCCCTTGGGCCATACACTATGCTTGGGTCCGGGCCGGTTCCCGGACCGGATCAGGCTCCTGGGGCTGGGGGGAATTTTCCGGTACCGGAGGATTCACCCCGGAAGGCTCCGGCGCCGCTTCCGCCGGCGGCGAAACCACCGGTGAAACCGCCGCTTCGGCGGGGGCTGCGGCCGGAGACTCCGCCGCCGGGCCGGCCGGGCCGGCCGGCGCCGGATGTTCGGCTCCGCGGTAGCGCCGGTCCTTCCGCGCCGGGGCGGCCTTGGTTTCCACCTTCAGGGCCTGGCCCTCGACCGTAAGGGTAAGTTCCGCGGCGGCGCTTTCATACAGCTTAACCTCGACCTTGTATTTCCCCACGCTCTTAAAACTGTTTCCCGGAAGCTCGATCCGTTTCCGTTCAATCTTATGGCCCTGTTTAAGCAGTTCGTCCGCCACGGTCTGGCTGGTAACGGCGCCGTAAAGTTTACCGTTAGCCCCGGCGGGCATGGTAATAAGCAATTCCAGGCTTTCAAGCTGCTCCTTCAAACCCGCCGCATCCTTCCGTTTATCAGCCTTCCGGGCCTCGATCTCTTCCCGGCGGGATTCAAACAGTTTAACGGTCTTATCCGTATAGGGAAGGGCAATTCCCCGGGGAAAGAGGAAATTCCTGGCGTAACCCTTGGCCACATCCTTTACATCCCCCTCCTCTCCCAGGGGGGCCAAATCTTTGTTGAGAATAACCTTCATAACACAAGCTCCTTCGCGAAAGATCTTTGATCCCCGCGTTAAAATTTAAAACGGACCGGTATATTTATATCCCCGGAGTAGAGGATGGTCCGTTTGGTTTCGGCGCCCGAAAGGGAACCCAATTTTCAGCGATCCCCAGGAGAACCAGAGACCCCAGGGCAAACGCGTTAATTCCAGGACTAAAAAACACAAAAACAATCAAAAAAACCAAGCCAAAACGAAACAGGGGGGGAATGACCATACGGGTCAGAAAATACGCCAAAATTCCTCCGCCCTGAACCAGGTACAGAATAATACAAACCACCAGTATATTCCAGGCTATGATCTCAATAAGGGCGATCCTTATCCAAAGGCCGAGCAGAATGGCCAAAAGGGAACCGGAAAGCACCCAAATACACCGGCTTTCCACATGGAAACCGGCAATGCCCCCGGACCGGGTGCGCCGGACGATCCAGGCAATAGCCAAACTTATCTGGCGGCTTATAAAAAAGAACAAAAGACAGGAAACCACCACCCCGCCCCGCAGGGCCATGGACTCCAGGGTCGCGAGAATACGCTCCGGCGTCAAATAAGCTTCCAAAAGGGAGCGCTGGACCACATCCGCCCCGGTCGAAGCAGTATACAGGGAAACCAGGGCTTCCGCCTGCCTCTTAATGTAGTCATAAACCACGGCGTCCTTTCGGAGCGTATACAGGACCGGGGCAAAGACCAGCGAAGCCAGCACTGCCCCGGCTATAAGCCGGTACACCGCCGGGAGCATGAGGAAACGGAGCTTCCGAAAGGGAGGGGCGGTAATCCAGGTAAAAATCACCGCCATCACCGTAAAATAGAATACATCCAGGGCCAAATTTGCCCTGCCGTAGGAAAAAAACAAACCCAGGACCAGGGACAGGAGGCCGTTACCCAGGGTCATCACCAGGACGCTAAGCCACGCGGTCCTGGCGTTATAGCAATAGGCCATAATACCAAGGGGGCATAAAAACACAAAGACCGAAAACCCGCTGCGGATCAATCCTATGGAAATTACCGCGCTAATCACGGCAGGCAGAGGAACCGCAGCCGGCGTTTCCGGGCTAACTCT
>JAISOR010000126.1 GCA_031275535.1 Treponema sp.
TACTATGGCCAGCAGGATGTTAAGTCCGCGAACCTCCTTAAAAAAGAGGACAACATCTACGTTACCTATATCACCAACTTTTCCTGCGCCCCCGATTCTTTTATCCTCCACTACCTTAAGTGGGCCATGGGCCAAAAGCCCTTCCTGGTGCTGGAACTGGATTCCCACTCGGCGGATGCCGGGACGGATACCAGGGTGGAGGCTTTTCTGGACATTATCGACGGGTACCGGTCCAAGAAAAACACCATCGAGGCGGAACGGTACCATAACGGCTGGCGGTTTGCCTATGGCAAGTATGCCGATGGCGGGGTCCCCCCGGAAGGTTACGACCTGAGGCTCGAAAATGACAAGACCGGGGAGCGGGTGCCCATCCGGGGCAATAAGCGGGTTAAGGTCCTGCTTTCCAACATGGGGGCTATTTCTACCGAGTATATCGGCGCCGCGGTGCGGAGCCTGGGGATCAATGCGGAAGCCCTGCCGGTGGCCACCAACAAGACCATCCAGATAGCCCGGGCCCATGCCTCCGGGAAGGAATGTGTCCCCAGCCACCTGGTCTTGGGCAGCGCCCTGCAGTTCTTTTTCAGTGAAAAGTACCGTAAGGACGAACTGTATCTGCTCTTTGTGCCCATCACCACCGGCCCCTGCCGGACGGGGCAATACTTTGTGTACTACGAAAACCTCTTTAGGGATCTGCGGCTGGAAAATGTGGTGATCTTTATCCTTTCGGCGGATAATTCCTATACCGAGCTGGGCCCCAATTTTGCCAAGGAGATGTGGCGGGGCTTCGTGCTTTCCGACTACCTCAAGGATATTCAGACCGCGCTCAAGGCTACCGCGGTGGACCCGGTTAAGGCCCTGGCGGACTACGAAAGATCCTGGCGAAGGGTCATGGATGCGGTGGAACATGAGCCCCGGCGGATATGGAAAGAGCTGGAACAGGTTGCCCGGGACGTTAAGCAGATACCCCTTAAACGGAAGGCCGCGGAGTGTCCCAAGGTCCTCATCGTAGGGGAAATTTATGTCCGCCGGGACGATTTTGCCGTGGGGGAACTTACGGACCTGATGAGTGAACGGGGCATTGTGGTAAAGGTATCGGGAATAGCCGAGTGGATCCACTACCTGGATTTTGTCCGGGAATATGCCCTTAAAAAGCTGATTAAGCTGCGGAAACCCGGCACGCGGCTCTTTTCTAAACCCTGGCGGGATCTTAGGAAGCTTGAGATTGAGGAATGGTGGAAACATTCGGTAGAAAAGAAGGTCCTTGCCATTCTGGGCCCCACGGGACTTATCCCCGAAACGCCCCACGATATGCATCAAATCATGGAGAATACCCAAAAGCACTTTGTCAACCTGGAACTCAACTCGGAAATCGCCGTTTCCAGCGGGGTGGCCGCCACGGCCATGGAGCATGGGTATTCGGGGATTGTGAATATCAGCCCCTTTGCCTGTCTTATAGGCCGGGTTATCGAGGGCCTCTTTACCCCCTGGGCGCGGGAGCGGAACTATCCCACCCTGTCGGTGGAGGTGGACGGGAATCTGCTGCCCCCGAATATCGTGAACAAGCTCAATATCTTTATGGTCAATGTCCTGCGCTTTAAGAGCGGCAACGACCTTTCGGGGCTCATCGACCGGGCGGGAAGCCATAACCTCCGGTTTACCGCCCCCACGGACCCGCAGACCGGCGGGGGGGCCTCGGACCGGGGGTCTGTGGACCAGAGGTCCGTGGAGCAGGGGTCTGTGGACGAGAGGTCCTCAGACCAGAGGTCCGTGGACCAAAGGCCCGTGCGGGAACTCGTGGGGGTCGGCGCCGGCGGGGATGGCGATCCCTGTGCGGGATGTGACGGTTGTAACCGATGAGAAAAGCTCCCGGTTAGAAAAAAATGAAAATGCCTTCCAAGCTAAAATGGGCCCTGGTCCTGTCCGGCGGCGGCGCCAGGGGCCTGGCCCATGTGGGGATATTGAATGCCCTGGCCGAAATGGGGGCGCCGGAACCTTCTCTGGTGGTGGGAACCTCCATGGGCGCCATTGTCGGGGGGCTCTACGCCTGCGGCATGGGGCCCGCGGAGCTTACCCGGTTTCTTATAGACAAATTTGACATAACCGAATTGTTAGACAGCTTTGTGTTTAAGATAAATGGCCCCGTGGGAAAGGTGTTCCAGACCGGACAGCTGCTGGGAAGCCTGGCCACCGGGGCAGGGCTCGATTCGGGGCGGCGGATCCTGGAGCTTTTCGAGGAGCTTACCGAAGCCAAGACCTTTGCGGAGACCAGGATACCCTTCCGGTGCAATGCGGTGGACCTGGCCGAAGGCCGGGAACTGGTGTTCAGTTCCGGTTCCGTTGCCAGGGCCATGCGGGCGTCCATGTCCTTTCCGGCGTTTTTCGAGCCCCTGGTAGAAGGAGACCGTTGTCTGGTGGACGGGGGGCTTGCCAATAATATGCCCGTGTATATCGCCAGAAACGAGGGATTTAGCCGGATACTAGCGGTGGATACGGGAAATTTTAGCCCCAGGCCCGCGTCGGACTTTAAAACCGGAGCGCAGATAGTGTATCGTTGCTTAGAGGTTGTTTTTAATATGATAAAACGGAAGGGGGAAGTTAAGGCGGCCCTGACCGTTCATGCGTCCAATGATCTCTCACCCTTTGAGTTTTCCCGGAAGCAGGAATTTGTTACCCTGGGGGAACGGACGATCCGGGAGAATAAAAAGGCGGTGCAGGTTTTTTTTAACGGCGGTATAAGGGCCTGGTTTGGCCGAAAACTATACCGGGAATGCGGCGTTTCTTTGGAGGATACCCCTTGCACAGACTCAATAAAAGCATTGAAGCCCTGGTAGCTTCCTACGGTTCCTACGGACTGGTGAACCATTCCGGCGGGGATAATCTTCCCAGCCGCGCGAGCATAGAGGATATCCTTCACGGGCTGGACGAACTCGTTTTTCCCGGTTTTAGGGAAAACGGGGGCCTGGATCACAATAATCTGCAATTCATTACCGCCGAAAAGGTATACCATATAGCCCGGGAGCTTGTGAGGGAGGTGGAAAAAAGCATAGCCTTTTCCGCCCGGAACGACGATTCATTCAAGGCCGGGGGAAATGCCTGCGGCCATGAAGGATGCCATGCCACGGCGGAGCTTATGGTCCACGATTTTTTTGATGAGCTTCCCCATATCAGGAGTATCCTGGCCCTGGATATGGAGGCCGCTTTTAGGGGAGACCCGGCGGCCAAAAGCACCGAAGAGGTGATCCTTTCGTATCCGGGGTTCGAGGCCATTACGGTTCACCGCCTGGCCCATTTTTTCTGGAACCGGGGGGTGCCCCTGATCCCCCGGATAATGAGTGAAATTATCCATGGCCGGACCGGCATTGACATACACCCCGGCGCGGACATAGGGGAATCCTTTTTTATCGACCACGGTACCGGGGTGGTCATTGGGGAAACCACCATCATCGGCAGGAACGTAAAATTGTACCAGGGAGTTACCCTGGGGGCCCTTTCGGTAAAAAAGGAGGAGGCCAACAGAAGGCGGCACCCTATTATAGAGGATGATGTGACCATTTATTCCGGGGCCACTATTCTGGGGGGAGAAACCGTCATTGGCCGGGGCTGTATCATAGGCGGCAATGTATGGATCACCGAATCGGTGCCCCCGGGGACCAAAATCTATACCAAAAGCGGCGATCAGATAGTATGCACGAAATAAGGGGCGGGGAAATCCCGGGCAAAGGCGTTTACTGTTTATCGGGGATGCTTTAAATGGAAGCACACCGGTACGGTGAGAGAATTTCTTGGGGTCCTGTCGGTATAAAAGCCATAGGGACCCCCGGGGGGTTCCCCTATGGATTTTACAC
>JAISOR010000172.1 GCA_031275535.1 Treponema sp.
GGCAGCCGTCCCTGGGCAAGCCGTTCTTCCACCCCCCGGCGGACCTCCTTGGAAAGGGACCCGTGATGGGTAAAGGCCGTTCCGGGGCCCCCCCGCTGGTTCAGCAGAAAGCTGATCCGTTCCGCCCGGCGCCGGGAATCGGTAAAGACCAGGACCGCGCCCCTCCCGCCCCCCGCGGCGATCCGCCGGAGGATGATGTCCGTCAGTATCCTGTACCGTGAGTTCCGGGGGCCCTCCGCTTCCCGGCCCGCCCCGGTTCCGGGGAGCCCCTCCGTTTCCTCCGGGGGATACTCGATGGAAAGGCTGATCTCCTTATCCTGATGGGGCGCCACGATCCTGACCGGCCGTTTTTCATAGGCCCCGTCCCGCTCTACAAGCCCTCCCACAAAATCCGCCGCCGCCTCCGGGGGGCATACCGTGGCGGAAAGGCTGACCCGCTGAAATTCCCCGGCCAGCAAGGCCAGGCGGTCCACCTGGCAGGACAGGAAGGCCCCCCGCTTGGTCCCCAGAACCGAGTGGATCTCGTCCAGGATCAGGTATTTTACCTTCGAGAGGACCAGCCTGCCCCGGGGGTTAAGGAGGATGATGGCCAGGCTTTCCGGGGTCAGGGCCAGGATGGAGGGGGGCCTGATGAGGAAGCGCCGCCGTTCCGTCTGGGGGGTGTCCCCGGACCGGACGGCCAGGCGAATTTCCGGGAAGGGCAGCCCCCGGGCGGCGAAACGCCCCTGGATGGCGGCGACGGGGTCCAGGAGGTTCCGCCGGATGTCTTCATTCAGGGCTTTAAGGGGGGATACATAGAGGACCGAAAGGGCGTCCGCCGGATAGGTTCCGTCGGCAAAGCGGGAGATGGCCGACAGGAAGGCGGTCAGGGTCTTGCCGCTCCCCGTGGGGGCCAGGGCCAGGACATGGGCACCCCCGGCAATAAGGGGCCAGGCCTCTGCCTGTACCGCGGTGGCTTGCCCGTAGGTTTCGGTAAACCAGGCCCGGATAAGGGGATGGAAGAACCGGCTGTCCATGGGGTCCCTAAACCTTAAAACACCGGACCCGGTGTATTTCTTTCCCTCCCTCCGTTCCGCTGTGCAGGTCCCGCAGTTCCGGGTGGGCCTTAAAACAGGATTCCTCCGCCAGGGGGCAGCGGTCGGCGAAGGCGCAGCCGGAAAGTTCGGCCACCGTGGTTTTTACTTCCCCCTTCAGCAGGACCGGCGGGGCCCGGTCCCCGGCGGAGGCATCGCCGGTTCTGCCCCCGGCGCTGGAGAAGAGCAGCCGGGTATAGGGATGCAGGGCGCTGCGGTAGAGTTCCGCCGCGGGGGCTTCTTCCAGGAGTTCTCCCCGGTACATCACCCCGATACGGTCGCAGAAATAGGAGGCCACCTTGAGGTCGTGGGCAATAAACAGGAATGAGAGATCCCGCCGGGAACGGAGGTCCAGAAGGAGGTTGAGGATCTGTCCCTGGATGGAAACATCCAGGGCGGAGACTACCTCGTCGCAGATAAGGAGGTCCGGCTGCATAAGGAGGCCCCGGGCGATGGAGATCCGCTGCCGCTGGCCCCCGGAAAATTCCGAGGGCCGCCGCTCCAGGTCCGCCTCCCGGAGGCCCACCTCTTCCAGAATAGCCGCCGCTTCCCGCCGGGCCCGCTTCTTCCCCGCCCAATGGGAACTCCAGCGGGCGCCGGAAACCAATACCTCATAAACGCTCATCCGGGGATTAAGGGAACGGGCGGGATCCTGGAATACGTACTTAACCCGCTGCCGGTAATCTTTAAGCTCCCCCCGCCTAAGCCGCCGGACATCGGTGGTATCCTTAAAGAGGATGGTCCCCCCGTCGCTTTCGTACATCCGCACCAAAAGCCGGGCGGTGGTGGTTTTTCCGCACCCCGATTCTCCCACCAGGCCATAGGTTTCGTTTTCCCCAATGAAAAAGGATACGTCGTTCACCGCATAGACAAAACGGCCCAGGGGGGCAAAAAAACCCGCCTCCAAATTAAACCGTTTTTTTAAATTCGATACCCTGATTACCGCCATCCTAGGTTCCTTTTCCGGTTCCCCGGATACACCGCAGCCGGCGTATTCCGCCGGGGATTGCCTCTTCCGTCAGGGCCGGAATTCCCCCGGCGCATTCCGGCGCCGCCTCTCCGCAGCGGGGCGCGAAGGGGCAGCCCGGTTCGGGCCTGCCGGGGTCCATGACCCTGCCGGGGATAGAGATAAGCCTTGTCCGGGAATAGTGGCTTCCGAACCGGGGGGAGGCCGCCAGGAGGGCCTTGGTATAGGGATGCCGGGGATCCCCCAGGAGGATCTCCGAAGGGCCGGATTCCATGATAAGGCCCCCGTACATCACCATGATGCGGTCGGAAATATCCGCCACCAGATCAATATCGTGGCTGATAAAGATGATAGAGATACTCCGCTTCTTCCGCAGGGTTTTAAGGAGTTCCATGATCTGGGCCTGGATGGTCACATCCAGGGCGGTGGTGGGCTCATCGGCGATCAGGAGTTCGCAGTTCTGGGCCAGGGCCAGGGCAATCCCGATGCGCTGGAGCTGGCCGCCGGAAAACTGATGGGGAAAATTAGAGAGCCGCTCCCGGCCGTTTTCAAGCCCCGTCTCCCTGAGCAGGGCCGCGGCCCGCCCATCGGATTCCTCCCGGCTGATCGCGGGAAAACTATTACGCAGGGTTTCAAAAAACACGCTCCCCATGTTTTGGAGGGGGTCATAGGAACGGCCCGGTTCCTGGAAGATCATGCCGATTTTCTTTCCCCGGTATTCCCGCAGCACCGGGGTGGCGGCGCCCAGAAGCTCCACCCCCTCATACCGGATTGATCCGCTGACCACAGCGTTTCCGGGCAGCAGGGCCGGTATGGCCTGGGTGCTGACGCTTTTCCCGGAGCCGCTTTCCCCCACCAGTCCCAGGCTGCCTCCCCGTTCAAGCTCAAAGGATACCCCCCGCACGGCCTGTATCCGGATTGGGCTTTTTCCCCGGAGGACCGAAAAGCTGACCCGCAGATCCCGGACCGAAAGGAAAGGGGCCTGGAGGGGAACAGTGGAAGGCTGAGGCATGGAAAGGGAGGGGAGGCGGCGTTTTTTGGACCGCCGCCATATGGTATGGTAGGGATCGTAAAAATCCCGGAGTACATCTCCGACAAAGTTAAAGCCCAGGGTAACCACCAGGAGGAACCAGACCGGGTTGAGGAGCCAGGGATAGTTCCGCAGATTACTCAGGGTGGATATGTCCCGCCTGATCAGGGAACCCCAGCTTACCGCGGGGTCCACGATTCCCAGCCCCAGGTAGGAAAGGGTCGTTTCGGTCATGATGAAACCGGGGATCGAAAGGGCGATGCTTACAATGAGGAGGCTGGCGATCTGGGGGATGATGTGTCCGGTGATGATCACCGGCGCGGGGATCATTTCCAACCGGGCGTTCATCACGAATTCCTCCCGTTTAATGGCGTGGACCATCCCCCGGATAGTCCGGGCGGAACCGGGCCATCCTACCAGGGAGAGAATGACGGTGATCATCATATAGGTTTGGCCGGAATCCATGGTGGAGGACAGGAGGGAACGGAGAAAGAGGATGAGGTAGAGGCCCGGAACAAGCATGAAAAATTCAGCAAAACGCATGATTGTCCAGTCCACCGCGGCGCCGAAATAGCCCGCAAACCCGCCGAAGAGGATGGCCAGGGCCAGGGAAATGGCGGTGGCGATAAAGCCGATAGTCAGGGATATCCGGCTTCCATAGACGATCCGGGAGAAGAGGTCCCGGCCCAGATTATCCGCGCCCATGAGAAAGGCCGGATAGGAACCCGCCGGGGGGCTGAAAAGGTGGCGCTTCATGGGGATAAGGCCCCAGAGTTTATAGGGTTCCCCGGGGCCCAAAAAAACGATGGGCCCGTAGGAATCCCGCACCCGGGCATACCGCCAGTTGACGGTATTCACCACCCGGGCCTCCTGGGCCTGGAATTTACCCCCATGGAGCCGGACATTCGGCGGATGGTAGGTCCGGTTTTCGAAGGAGGTGGTGGGAGCGTAGGGGGCGATGAACTCGGCGAAGATCATCATCAAATAAAGGAGGATAAGCACCATAAGGGAAACAAAACCCAGGGGCCGGGTCCACAGATAGGCCAAAAATTTTTTCATACCGCCGATGATCCTTTATACAGTATACCATTGAATGATAGGGGATGTTAAGACCTTAGGGTTTGTCCGGTATAAGACTTCTATTTTTCTTTTTGTACAGACATGAGCTGGTTCCAAAATCGGTTATTTTGTCACCAGCTCTTGCGGTTTCTCAGGCTAAAGCCTTACGAAACCGCATTTTTCAAGGTTGCAGTTCCAAAATCTGACATTTTGGAACTGCC
>JAISOR010000190.1 GCA_031275535.1 Treponema sp.
GAAAGCATCGCGTGGGGCGGAGAAATCCGTCGATTGGCAGCCCTATTATGCGGGGAACCCCCTCTTCCCCCCATGTAAGGAAACCCCGGGCAATTTTTTGTGTATATCCGGGATACCCCCGAGAAAACGCACCGGTACGGTGGAGAAAACCTTGATGGGGTGGCGGTGTCAAAGCCATAGGGGGGACCCTCTGGGGGGTCCCCTATGGCTTTGGCAGCCGCCAGGACCCCAAGTAATTTCCTCACCGTACCGGTGAAATTCCCGTAACGTATCCCGGATAGAGAGTAAATGCTTTTGCCCGGGAAATGCCGAAATTAATCTTGCTTCCTCCGGGGGATTATGGTATCTTGTAAATACCATAAATATAGAGAGGTATTATATGGCCTATAAAGTTAGCGATGCTTGCATAAATTGCGGTTCCTGTGACAGTGAATGTCCGGTCGAGGCGATTTCGGAGAAAGACAACGCCCGCTGGATTGACCCTGCCAAATGCCAGGACTGCGGCGCCTGCGCCGGAGTCTGTCCCACGGAGGCGATCTCCGCAGAATAGGCAGAAAGCCGGCGGAGGGCGTTCAAAAAGGCAAGGGGTTTAACCTTGCCTTTTTTTTATAATCCGGTATGATGGGGTATGAAAAAGCCGGCGGTCTGGATCTTATTGTTAGGGATTTTAGCCCCAATCCTTTTGGCGGAGGAGCATACCCTCCAGGGTTTCCCCCTTATTTCCCGGCTTGAGCCGGGGGACATGGCTTTTAAACAGTACCAGTCCGATGTGGAGGCCGCCCGGCGGCGGATTGCCAATATGGAGCGGCTCGGGGACAGCCCCGGTAAGGCGGCGGAGGATCTGACCGTCTATGCCTATATTCCCCGGCAGGGGGAGGATGTATTCAGCCTGGCCGCCCGGTGTACCATCCCCTATGCGGCCTTTGCGACCCTGAACCGGTTTGACCATCCCTCCTCCATGGGGGATGTGCCGGTCCTGCTGCTTCCATCCATGCCCGGCATTTTTATCCCCGAGGGGCCCGAATCGGATCTGGAACAGCTCCTGGCCGCATCCAGGGCCTATCAGGGCGGGGTTGTCATCACCTTAACCCGGAACGATAAAAAAGAAAGTTTCCGCTTTATTCCCGGCGCCGATTTTTCCCCCACCGAAAGGGCCTTTTTCCTTAATACGGGTTTCCGTTTTCCCCTGCGCAGGTACCGGGTTACCAGTCCCTTCGGCCCCCGGATAAATCCGGTTACGGGAACCCTTAGGGTCCACGAGGGCCTGGATTTGGCGGCCCCCGAGGGGGACGAGGTCCTGGCCGCCCGGGACGGGGTGGTAACGGAGCTGGGAGATGATCCGGTATATGGCAAATATATCATCATTCAACATGGGGGAAGCTGGGCAAGCCTCTACGGACATCTTTCTAAGATCGAAACGGTCTTGCGAAGCAGCGTACGATCCGGTAATCTTATAGGTAGGGTTGGATCAACAGGCCAGTCTACAGGTCCCCATCTGCACTTTGAATTACGGCAAAACGGAGAGGCCCAGGATCCGGGGAGATTTTTATTTACCAGATGACCAGGAAATTGAGACGCCGGCTTGGCCGCCGGGCTCGGGTATACGGCGTATTTGTTTTTCTATTTTTCCTCATTCTTCCGGCGGGGGCGGAATCGCTGCGGGTCCTTATCGCCGGGGATCTGGCGGTTTCCCAGGATAATCCCGAGGGGGCGTCCATAGCCCTTTCCTATATCGATTCGGTCATTATCCACCTGGATCGGGAGCTGCGTTTTTTCAAAGGCCTGGAATTGGAGCTTACGGTTCCCCAGAATTACCTTCCCCACCGGGGCAGCCTGGCTATTGCCCTTTACGCGGACCTGGACAAGACGCCGGAAGGCGGCGTGGCGGACCTCGAGGGGCGGCGGATCAGCTTTGAGCCGATTCCCAACAAGATCCAGACCATTTATCAGATACCCCTCCGGGCCGGTCATGGGCTGCGGGCCACTCCCTATGTGTCGATCCCCGCGGGGATTATCCCCCCTTCTTCATTTCCTGTCTTATTCAGGCTTATGCCGGTTATCAAGGGATTGAGCGAAGAGATCGAATCCATGCGTTTCCATTTGAATGCAAAGCCCCTTTTTAGCGATGAGGGCGCGGTAAAGATCAACCCCCGGTACCCGGAGCAGCTTCCGGGAAGGCCCTTTACGGTTCTTCTTGATGATGAGGTCATCGACAACCCCCAGGACGAGCGGCTTTTAAAGGAGGGGGAACACCACCTGATAATACTCTCCGACGATTACCGCAACGAAAGCCGGCGTTTCCTGATCGAAAGGGGGAAGATCCTGGACCTGACCATTAACCTCCAGGACCCGACCCCCCTGGTGATCTTCGAAGCCCCGGAGAACGCCCTGATCTTCTTTGACGGCAAGCCGGTGGCAAACAACTCGGGGGCCATTCCCGCGGAGCCGGGAACCCACGAGGTCAAATTCCAAATGAGCGATTATTCCATCATAAGAACCCTTTCGGTCCAAAAGGGAAAAACATACCGGGTAGCCCTGGCGGTGGATGTGACCATCTCCGAAACCGAGTAGGACCCGGTAGTCTCCTTTTTTAAAAAGAATCTGTCGCCTTTCCAGGTTTACATGAAACTACTCAGATCAATTTTCCATTGCCCGTTTTGGTTGACAAGATCGAAGCCGTCTTCCGGCGAATCACTATTATAGACAAAGGCCGTATCACCTGTTATCGTCTCCTCCAGCGTCGCGTCAACAACTTCATTAAGATCTTGAAAGTCCTCGCCAAAAGCTAGAGCTATATCAATCACATAGGCACTATCCTCGGTACAATAGGATTTCGCGGTACTCCAGTCTTTTCTCTGTAACGCTTGAACGAATTGCAGGACGACATCCTTTGGCCCGCCTGCGTTATCGTTTGTTCCGGTATCACAACCGATAAACCCAAAACCTGTTACCAGTATAAACGCCAGTAAACCATACAATATACCCTTTTTCATAAACTGTCTCCTTATCTCCTCATTGTATTGCCCGATTCCCCATCAAGGTCGAACCGTTCTTCCTTCTGTACTGACAGAGGACCGGGCCGGACTTTTAAAAAATTCCCAAAAACTTTTTCCGTTTAGGGGCTTCTTCCGATGATTGCGTTGATGAATCGCTTTTCGCAAGGAGGTCTTTACCGATGTCTCCACTGGTGGTTGTGAGGCCATCGGCGGTCACTGCTGTCGTTCCGCTCTTGAGTGTTTCGTCGGTATACTTTATCGCCACGGCTGTGGCGGCCAGTATTTTTTGCCCGTTCTGGCCGTCCGACTCCACATCAATGCGTACATTGATTATATCATGGGCCCCGAGTTCTACCGCCTTTTCCATTAGATCGGCGTTAAGGGTTTTTGTGTTGGTCGTTCTTATAATGACCGCTCCAACCACGACATACTCCTTACTGGTATGCACCGACTGATCGGCCCACGGGGCTCTTTCAGTGCCCGATGTCGTTGTACAGCCGCTCAACGTCATTCCGAATGTCAGCAGGACAGCTAACATTCCCAACAGAAACAAATTGCCTTTCTTCATGCAAGACTCCTTGGAGCCTGTCCGGCTCCGAAATAAAATATTAGTTGTTTAAAAACCGAAGTTTTTAAGCAACAACCGCTTAAAAACAGCAAAACGCGGAGCATTGAAACCCGCAGGGTTTCTTGCAAGACTTGTGAAATAACCAGCCGGGTTATTGAACAAGTCTATTCTGCCCCAGGGGCGGTTATTACCTGTATAAAATAACCCGCTTCATCCGGGCGCGCCGGTTTTTGCCGGAACAGCCCGGCCGCCGGGCGTCCGCGAATTTGGGAACGCTATAGGGGGCGCCGTATGCCTTCGCGCCGTCTTTGGGACAGAGTTATCCCGTAAATTTGAAATGGAGATGAGTCTAACTATATGAGAGAGAGAGAGAGAGAGAGAGAGAGAGAGAGAGAGAGCAAATTCCGTGCCAAGTCTCTGCTTTCCATAATGATAATACTATGTCATGAAGCGGAAAATTTGTCA
>JAISOR010000201.1 GCA_031275535.1 Treponema sp.
TTCCCCGCGGGGAAACGGGAGGTGGAGTTCCGCTTCCGGGCGGTGATGCCCGGGATATATCCCACCCCGCCGGCCCAGGCGGAATGTATGTACGAGCCGGAGGTCTTCGGCCGTTCCGCAGGAGAACTGATCCGGATAGGCAGGGAAGAATAGGGACACACTGCCCCCGCGCTTTTGTTCCGGCCGTATCGAAGCCGCTTACGCGGCAATTTTAAAGGGGGGGACAAATCACAACGAGGCTGCCGAATTAGCCATTATTTTGACAGCGCCGCCACGGCGGCCCCAAAAAGGGAGGCCTGTTCCACCGGGGAAATTACATAGGACCGGGGCTTGTCGGAAACCAGGATGGTGTGCAGATAGGATTCCAGGGCTTCCCTCATCCCCTTATATACTACATAGGTGGTGCCCTCCACCGCTATACGGATCGGAACAAAGGGATCGTAGCCCTGCCCGATCCGTTCCACTATGGCGGCCACCACCGCGGCGGAGAAGAGGCTGGCCCGCTCGGTTACAATGGAAGTAAGGTACACCAGGGAAGCCAGGGCGTCTCGTTCATCCGGGCCAAAAAGTTCTCCTATGGGGCCTTCCGCTGCCAGGGGGGCGTGCATAAAGGCGTTTAGATCCTTGGTCTGCAAGGTAGTCCAGGCCAGGAATTCGCCGGATTTTTTAAACCGGACAAGACCATCCTTAACGGCCTGCTGGAGGATATGCAGGGTCAGGGGCCCTAAGTAGGCGCCGGCGGTGGCTTTTTCCAGGGTATAAACCCCGGGGTTCTTGGTGGTGGCGTCATATTCCTTGTCCAGAATACCCTGATAACGGTGAAAGAAGGTTCCGGTCTCACAAACCACGATTTGAGGGGATGAAGAAGATTCAAACCCTATCTTGGGGATCTTCTTTTCCGGGTAGGCGGTATTAAAACCGGTTCCCAGGATAAAACCAATTACCGGCCCGCCGGGGATGCCGTACCGGTCCTCCCCCCGGCGCGTTCCCCCATCGGGGGGAATTTCCGCCAGACCGGAGAGCAGGGTCGCCACGGTATCGTTCAAAAGGACAATCCGATCCGGGGCCTTTATATTCCGCCGGGCCAGGGCCTCCCGGAGCCCCCGGCCTATGGCTTTCCCGATCACATCCGGGGCCTCCACTTCCTTACTAAAGGCCAGGAGGATCCCATCCGCATCACTTGTTATCTCCATAGGATAGGAAAAACAAAACCCAATCCCCTCAATATCCTTAGCCTCTTCAAAAAGGGGGGCCGTTAAACCGGCTATTTCGTCAAAAAATTTTTCCGCCCCTACCCGGCCCTGGGTACCCGGCATGGGGGCTTTTCTGTTGCCCTGGGCCAGGACCTTTCCGTTTTCATCAAAACGAACCAGGGCGGCCCTAAGGTTGGTCCCCCCCGCGTCCAGGGCTATCACGGTCTTTCCCGGCGGAACCTGGGAAACGGGGCTTATATACGCGGGGATCATGGGAAGGCTCGAGCTTTCTCCCCGGAGCCCCCGTTCCATATCAATCAGGACATCCCGGACCAACATGGCGGGATCGCAAATATCATAATGAAAGCCATAATAACGGGCAAATTCGGCTAATTCCTGGGGATTAAAGGGTGAATTCATAGCTATTGCCTCCATAAAAATCGATAGATCCGGTCCGGGTGCCCCTTGACACGGGTCCATACCTCTAGCATAGTGGTAATATGCCTAATCGACAAGTCCAAATAGCAGTATCTGGTTTCGCAGCGGCGGCCGCTATCCCGGGGGATCGCGGTTAGCCGTTCATAATAAAAGGATCGGGCCGTGATTCTCCAAAAAGGATTACGGCTTTTTTTATGCCCTCTGGGGTAAAATAAGCAAAGGGAGCCTGTCCCAAAAACTGAAGTTTTGGGAAAGCCTCAAGGTGTACTCCTTGAGGAAACAGCGGACTGAGGATATCAAGCAGAGGGTTATTTTATGAGAAGAAATATCGTTCATCCCGGAGCCGGCAAACTTAAATATGAAATCCGGGAAATTGTCGCCTTTGCCCGGAGTTTGAATCGCTGGGATATTCCCATTCAATGGGAAAATATCGGAGACCCGGTTAAGAAGGGAGAGCCCGTAGCATCCTGGATCAAGGATATTGTCCGGGAAAAGGCGGGGGAGGATCTGTCTTACGCCTATTCGGAAACCGAAGGCGCCCTGGGCGCCAGGGAGTTTCTGGCGGATTTGGTGCATAAGCGGGGAAAACAAATTGAAAGCGGGGACATTCTCTTTTTCAATGGCCTGGGGGATGCGGTGGCCAAGATTTTTGGATTCCTCCGCCGGGAGGCCCGGGTCTTAGGTCCTTCCCCCGCATATTCCACCCTTTCTTCTGCGGAGGCCGCCCATTCGGGGTATGAACACCTTACCTACCGGCTGGATCCTGACCGGGACTGGATGCCCGATATGGAGGATGTAGAACTCAAGGTTAAGTACAACGATTCCATTGCGGGGATTCTGCTGATCAACCCGGACAATCCCACCGGGGCGGTATATCCCGTGGAGGTACTTAAAGAGTTTGTCCGCATTGCCCGGATCTATGGCCTTTTCCTTATCTGCGATGAAACCTATGCCAACATCGTCTATGGGGGCGCAAAGACCGCGGCCCTCTCTCAGGTTATCGAGGATGTACCGGGCTTTGCCCTGCGGTCCCTCTCCAAGGAAGTCCCCTGGCCCGGCGCCCGGTGCGGCTGGGTGGAGGTCTATAACCGCCGGGCGGACCATCGTTTTGACAGCTATATCAGAAGCCTGGTGGATGCCAAGCGGCTGGAGGTTTGTTCCACCAGCCTCCCCCAGCTCTGTATCCCCGCCATCATGGGGGATCCCCGGTATCCGGAACATCTGATCCGCCGGGCGGCGATCTTTGAAAAACGGGCGGAAGAGGCTTACGCCGCGTTTGCCGGTATAGAGGGGATCAGCCTGAAAAAGCCCCGGGGCGCCCTGTACGCCACCGCGGTCTTTGATCCCGGCATCCTGGACGACGGGCGCTCCCGGGCCCTTCCGGTACGGGAACCTTCCCTTGCCGAATTTATCCAAAAACAAACCGCCGAAGTGGCGCCGGATAAATGCTTCGTTTATTGGCTTCTGGCCTCCTCGGGGATCTGCGTGGTCCCCCTTTCGGGCTTCGCCAGCGATCTGCCGGGTTTCCG
>JAISOR010000202.1 GCA_031275535.1 Treponema sp.
CATAAATTTCGTGTTTTATGTTATGATAATACGGAACCATGAAAGGGAAAATACAAGTTCTGGATAACGCTCTGTATACCCTCGGATTTTTTGCCAGAACCATAAAGGGAGTTGGGGGCTTTATATTCCGCGGGCAGGCTTCCTATAAGATCCTGACCATGCAGATCCTTTTTACCTTTGTGGAGGCCCTGGGCATATCTTCCCTCCTGGCCCTGGGCATAGGGGCGGCGGTTTATATTATCGGTATGCCCCTTTTGGCGAGTTTTTCCCAGGAACGGCTCATATATTCCCTGCTCATCATCATCATTACCCGCGAATTTGGGCCCCTGCTAACGGCCTTTATTATCATAGCCCGGTCCGCCACCGCCATTGCCACGGAAGTTGCGGGGATGATCATTTCCCATGAGGTTGAAGCCTATATATCCATTGGGGTTGATCCGATTGAGCATCTGGCGGTTCCCCGGTTTGTGGGGGTGACTATTTCCCTTTTTTTGCTGAATGTCTTTTTTTCCATCTTTGGTCTGGTCGGTTCCTTTGCGGTGGTGCAGATCTTTAGTCCCATGCCGGCGATAATTTATTTTGAAAACCTGCTTCAAATTTTAAACATCCATGATATACTTATCTCGATACTAAAAAGTATAAGTTTTGGCATGATCATTTCGATTATGGCTATTGTCCAGGGATTTTCGGTGGAACGGGCCAGTACGGAGATCCCTATCGCTGCGCTAAAGGCAGTAGGGGCGTCCTTTGCATGGTGCATCATTGTAGATATACTGCTTTCGGCTGTGTATTATATGGTACTTGTATAAAAATGTAGGGGAGTCATGGAACCCATCATTGAATTAAAGGATGTATCCTTTTCAGCTCAGAATATGCGGATCGTTAGGGAGTTTTCCTTTCAATTTGAAGAGGGAAAGACCACCGCCCTGGTGGGGCCCTCGGGCGGCGGAAAGAGTACGGTCTTAAAGCTATCCGCGGGGCTCCTGGTCCCCACCAAGGGGGAGGTTTATTTTCGGGGAAAGAATATTTCCTCCATGAGCCGGGCGCAGAATATGGCCTTTCGCAGGGAAGGGGCCATGGTCTTTCAGGATTCGGCCCTTTGGGCAAATCAGAACCTTGATCAAATATTGGAACTACCCCTGCGGATCCATCATCCCCACATGACCAAGGCGGAACGAACCGAATGGATCAACAAGGTTCTGGCGGAGGTCGGCTATAAAAAGGAGCTGATGATCCGGCCGGCCCTGCTCTCCATGGGGGAACAAAAACTCATCGCCTTTGCCAGGGCCCTGCTTTGCCAGCCGACGCTTCTTTTCCTGGATGAATGGACCGAATCCCTGGACGATACCGCCGCCCAGCGGCTTATCACCATTGTCAAACGCATGCAGGAGGAACAGCATACCATCATCTTTGTAAGCCACGACTTTAGGATAATCAAGAATTTGGCGGATTATATTCTTATGGTATTGGGGGGACGGCTCTATCTCAAACTTACCAGAGAACAGATCGCCACCGATGATGATTTTGCCCAGCTTGTGGAAAAGGGAATTGCGTCATGAAATTCAAGATTCGTTTTGCGGATCAGATTGTGGGCCTTTTCATTATTGCCGCCTTAACTTCCGTAATTTTTGTTATTTTTGTACTCGGCAGCAAGCAGCGGTGGTTTGCCAAGGATTATATTTACAAGACCTATTTTGATTCCGCCGCGGGGCTTAGCGCCAATATGGCGGTCCAATACAAGGGGTTTACCATTGGAAATGTACAATCCTTTGATCTAACCGCCGATAACAGGGTGGAGGTTCTCTTTTCTATTTATGATACATACAACAACCGGGTCATGGAAGGTTCCCTGGTAGAAATCATGGTAAGCCCCATCGGGCTGGGGAACCAGTTCCTCTTTTATCCGGGTTTGGGGCTGCGGCCCCTGGAAGAGGGGGATCTTATCCCCAACACCCACTCCCCGGAGGGCCGGCGTTATATTCAAACCGGGTTGGCCCGTATTACCAGCCAGGACGACAGCATCACCCTGTTTATCAGCCGGGCCAATACCCTGCTGGAAGAGATCAACGCCGCCGTTTCCGGGTCCAGCGAAACCTCCCTGGGCCGGACCATAGGGGGGGTGGAAGAAACCGTTGCCGGCGCCAGGGACCTGATTCAGGACCTGAACAGCAACCTGCTCCGGGACCTTAACCGGTCTTTGCCCGCTATTCTGGCGGAAACGGAACAGGTCATCGCCGATTTAAGGGTCGTTTCCTCCGAGCTGGCTAATCCCGACAGCCTGATCCTGACCGCCCTGGATACCGAGGGCCCTGTCTTTACCAACCTGGAAGCCTCCCTGGTGTCCATAACCGGGACCCTGCAAAACCTGGAAAAAGTCGCCGCCTTCTTCCCCTCGGAGCTGCCCCAGCTGGCGGGGCTTATCGTTGAACTTAGGGAGACGCTGCGGGCCGGGGAAGACGTTCTTATTGCCCTAAAGAACAACCCGCTTTTAAGAAAGGGGGTTCCCGCCAGGGGCAGGGTCCAGTCCGGCGGGACGAGTCCAAGAAATATCGAGTTCTAGAGGGGATAAAATGCGGAGTTTGGAGCACAGGGCCATGAAACGGAGTTTCGATGATTGGAGCGGAACAGGGGCCGCCTTCTTTAATTTGAGGGGCCTGGCGCTGGGGACGATCCTGGCGGTTTCTGTTTTTGCCGCCTGTTCTTCCGCCCCTAAGCGGCCGGCGGAAATTTCCACCCAGCGAGGCCTGGTAGAGATCCAGCTTGAGCTTGGCAACAGGGAAACGGACCGGGGCAATTACGAACAGGCCCTGAGGCTCCTGGACGAAGCGTACCGCCTGGCGGTGAGCATCGATAACCCCGCCCTGCTTGTCCGGGTGGAGCTTGCCCGGGGGAATGTTTTGTCCTACCTGGACCGGAACGGGGAAGCCCAAACAGCCTGGGCCGCCGCGCTTGCCGAAGCGGACCGGACGGGGGAAACGGAACTGGCCGCCATAAGCCGTATCCATATAGCCCGGGGCCGGCTGCTTGCGGACCCGGAAACCGCCGGGGAGGTCCTGGACCTGGTACAGGGGGAAATGGCCTCCGTCAAGTCGGACATCCTCGCCACGGCCCTGGGCTGGACCGTCACCGGCCTGGCCCAAAAGAACCTGGGCCGCTGGGCCGAGGCGGAAGCGGCCTTAAAAAAATCCCTGGATATTCACGATCGGGAACTATACCTGGAATCGGCGGCCTATGACTGGTACCTTATCGCATCGGTCCGTTCCATGGCGGGGCAGTACGACGACGCCCTGGAAGCCCTGGAGGCGGCCCTGAATTTTGACCGCCGGGCGGAAAACACCTATGGCCTGGGCATGGACTGGCTGGCCCTGGGGGATGTGCGGGCCAAAAAGGGGGACGGGGCCGCGGAAAACGCCTACCGCCGTTCGGCGGCTATCTTCCGGTCCATGAACCTGGAAGCCGAAGCCGCCCTTGCCGAGGCCCGGCTGGGTTCCCCTTAGGACGGAG
>JAISOR010000224.1 GCA_031275535.1 Treponema sp.
GCGGCGGGATGGCGGTACAGAAAATTCCAGAATTCCCTGGCGGGGGCTAATTTCCCGCTTGCGTATAAGGCGGCGCCAAGGTAATAGATGGTCTTATAATACTCGACTTCCTCCATATATGCCGGTAAGGCCGGCCTGCGGAGGGCTTCGTCCATCAGGGCATCCAGGGAGCTAAAGGCAAAGTCAAAGCGGTTCCGGAGAAGCTCCTCGATAAAGACCGTATTCTGAATCAAAAAGGCAAAGAGCAGATGTTCCGCGGCCCGGCCGTGCCTGCCCGAGGCGTAATAAAAAAAACCCAAGAGCCGGTGGGCCCGTTCAACCACGGTATTATTATACCGGTAGAGGGTTAAAAAACGGTTTACTCCGTCGTTTTCGATGGTCCGCAGCATGGCGGTCCTGGTAAAAATCCCCGATTCGCCGGACCAGAGGGAGTCCCGGGGGGGCCCCTCCCGGGAGTTTCCCTCCGCAATTTCCAAAAGCCGCTGCTCCATCTCGATATATTCCTGCCTGATCCGGTGGAGATCCGCGATCTTATATAAAATTTCCACCTCAAAGCCGGGGGTTTCCAGAAGGGCCCGCTGTTCGTAGGCCTTTTGATACTGCCTAAGGGCTATGCCCAATTCTCCCTCGGCCCGGTAGGTTTCCCCTATCCAGTATTCCGCCTCGGGATAATCCTTTAAACGGCCAAGCTGCTCCAGCGCCGTCCGGGCCGAGCCTCCCAGGTCCCCCTTGGGAAGGCGGTAATACAACTCCTCCAGGGCCTTGGCGGCCCCGGGCTGGTTCCTTTCGGCGATATAGGTTTCCACCCGGTCCAGGGAATCCCCCAGCCGGCGGACCTCCGGCAGGGACAGGAGATCGATCAGGTCCTGTTCCATCCGGGTATACAGGGCCCTCCGCTGCATCCGGGCATCCTCAAAGGCTACCAGGGCGTCCCCATAGGCGCCGTTTCTAAAGTAGAGCTTCCCCCGCTCCATGGTAAACCAATAGGGACGGCCCTCCGCACCCTGGGTCCAGCCCAAGGCGCAGGAGAGAAGAAACGCCAAAAATCCTAAAGCCGCTTTCCTTTTCACCCTTTCTCCCGGGGAAGGCCCTTACAGAGTTCCTCCAGGGCCTCCCGAAAGGCCCCGTCCGCATCACCGGCATCGACGGTCTTAATTACCTGGCCATGACGGAACAGAAGAACCTTCCCTCCGGCGCCGGTAATGCCCAGGTCGGCGTGCCGGGCCTCGCCGGGACCGTTCACCACACATCCCATAATAGCAATGGTAACATTTTTGTCCAGAGAATACAAAGTATCCTGCCACCGCCGGGTAAAACCATGGGTATCAAAATCGTTCCTGCCGCACCGGGGGCAGGACACGATCACCACCCCGGGCCGGTCCCGGCTGTTCCCGGTGCTGTCCGCCAGGGCCCCCAGGATTTCCCTCCCGGCGATAACTTCGTTTTCCATGGTATCCGACAGGGATACCCGGATGGTATCACCCAGGCCCTCGGCCAGGAGGGTATGGAGGGCCGCGGTACTCCGCACAACCCCGGCGATGAGGGGCCCCGCTTCGGTAACCCCGATATGGAGGGGCGCCGCAGTCCGTTCCGCCAGGAGCCGGTTGGCGGCTACCGTATCCGCCGCCGAAGAGGCCTTCATGGAAACCAGCACATCCTTAAAGTCAAAGTCCCGGAATATCTTTAGTTCCCGTTCCGCCGCATCCGCCAGGGCCTCCGGGACGCGGAGGGCCCCGCGGTCCACCTGTTCCCGGAGTTCCCGGGGCAGACTTCCCCCGTTGACCCCAATCCGTATGGGCCTTCCCTTGGCCGCGGCCTTGGACAGAACCTTTTCGACCCTTTCCCGGCTTCCGATGTTGCCGGGGTTAATCCTGATTTTAGCGATGGGGAAATCCAGGCACCGGAGGGCGATCCGGTAATCAAAATGAATATCCGCCACCAGGGGCATGGACACCCCGGAGGCCAGGGTTCCTACAAGTTCAGCGGTTTCCAAATCGGGGACGGCAAAGCGAAGCAGCCCGCAGCCCATGGCCTTAAGTTTTAGGATCCGGGCAGCCAGGGCGTCCCCGGCCTTTCCCTCCAGGTCCGCAAAACTAAGGCGGTCCTTCCACATGGTCTGTATACACACCGGAAGGCCGCCCCCAAGGGTAAGGGCTTCGACATGGTCGAAGCCGCCTATTCTAACTATACGGGATACCCGCCGCGGCACGCGCCCCGGCGGCGATTCAACCGGTTCACCCAAGACTGATCATGGAGAGGACCATGGCGAAAATGGCAACGGTTTCACAGATACCGACTATCATCATGTAGTTGACAAAGCCCTTGCCGGTCTCGCCCACGGCATCCGCCCCGGCGGCCCCCGCCTTACCCTGGGCAATGGCGGAGAACGCCATGGCCAGCCCCGAGGCAAGGCCAATGCCGAGATAGAGGGAACCGTTTTCGGGATTGGTCAATGCGGCGGGTTTCATAAAGAGCAAACCCAAGATAAAGCCGTAAAAGGTCTGGGTCAACGGCGCCCCGCCAAAGGCGAGCATGGTCATAGGCGCCGGTTTGTTGTTGACATAGCATTTTTTCCATGCGCCGATAACCGACTGACCCGCAATACCAATACCGATTGCCGAGCCGACGGCGGCAATACCCATCACAAGACCTGCGCCCAATAAACCTAAATTCATATCTTTCTCCTAGTAGTTGCCGCAATCCGTTAATCGGACCGGGCCTCTTTTTCTATCCGTTTAGCAAACGGTCTATACGCATAACCGGACCATGTAAGCCCCACATGGCTCGAGAATTCCAAGGTATTCAGACGGACGCCGTGGACCAGCACCGAAAGCACATTAAGAACGATGTTAAGGCCGTGGCCGAAGACCAGAAGGAGCACCCCAAAAACAAAGAGGATAAAATGCCCCAGCATGGGTCCGGCCATGGCGTTTACCGTTGAGGCAATGGCCGCCCCCGCCAGGCCCACCGCCCAAAGCCTGATGTAGGACATGATGTCGGAAAACACATTGGCGATCCCCAGGATGACGGAAATGATATTCTTGAGGCTTTCAAGCACGGAACGGCCAAAACTGCCATCATAGTTGGCAAATAAGAAATTCAGGAAGAAGCCCCCGATAAACACATACACCGCAGGCATAAGGAGGGGGATGCGCCGGTATTCATTACTTGCTATGAGGGAGAGTATGACGCAGTACATCCCCGCCACCATGGCCATGGAACCAAGGTCTCCCAGGGACCGCAGGGTCCTGCCCTTGATAATCGCCAGGATATGGCCTATGGAAAGCTGCAACAGGGCCAGGGAGAAGCAGAATATCATCAGATTCTGCTGAACAATACCCTTATCCCGGGGAGACCGGGCGGCGGTGACATTGGAAATAAGCGGCAAAGAGAGGTTCCGTAAAATGGCCGGCAGGGTTTGGACATCTTCAATGCCGAACCAGGAACAGGTAAGGACCCCCCAGACAAAGTTTGAAAACCCAAGGAGCAGGACCAGCTTCAGCACCGGGGGAACGCCCTTTTTCGACGTTTTGATAATGCCCGCCACACTCCCCAGCAAAAGCAGGGCGCCGTATCCCGCGTCGCCGAAGATCATGCCGAAAAACACACAGAAAAACAGCAGGAACCAGCCGGATATATCCACCTCGCGGTAGCCCGGCACGACCTCCAGAAATTCCGTTAGGGGACTGATAAGGCTCGCAAGCCTGTTGTTTTTCAGTTTCGTGGGGACCAGGTCTTCCTCCCCGGGATCATCCGAGAGGAGGGCCCAGTTGTTTTCCGCGGCGGCCCGCTTTAAAAGCCCCACATCATCCTTAGGTACAAAGCCGGTGATCCAGGAAACGGTAAATTCCGCCGGGGCATCCTCCATGGTATCCATCCCCACCCGGGCGGCCTCAAATTCAATATCCTGGACCAGGCATTTCAATTCGGCGCCCACGGCGTCCTTCTGATAGGCCAGCGCGGCCAGCTGCCTCTCGATATCCGCCAGGGCGTCCCTGGTTTCGGCCATACGCCGGTCCAGTTCGGAAAGGGAACGGGAGGGCAGGGCCAGGGGAATTTCCCCCGGAATGGAAACGCCCACGGCGGCGCAGTAGACCGCGGCCTTGTCCCGGGCCAGCACGATCACCGGCACGGCGTCCCCCAGGGAGCCGTAGCTTTCCCAGGAGAGTTCGTAGGGAATAAGGGAAAGCCCCTGATCCGCCAGTTCCTTTAGGGCCGCGGGGTTAAAATCCCCCCACTTTTCTATCCGGCTCCGTTCTTTTATGTCCCCCCCCAGCTGTTCCTGGAGGACCTTCCGCTCTTCCGCCAGGGCCGAGATCTGATCCACCGGATTCGGGGCCTCCGGCCTGTTCACGCTGTCGGAGGAGAAATCATCCCCGCCGGAGCCCGCGGGAACCGGCGGGACCGGAAGGGCCGCCGCGGGGCGGGCCCCCTTTTTTACGGGATAAGCGGAGAGCATTCCCAGGGCGTTTTCCACCCGGGCCTTCCGTTCCAGCAGCTTGGACAGCCGGTCGGAGGAGACATTCCGCCTTTCCAGGTGGATTATCCCCAGTTCCCGGAGTTTTTCCAGGGAAACTTCCCGGTTTTTATCCATGACCACGAGGGTCACTTTCTTCATCGGCACTATCATTGGGCCGCCGCCTCCATTCCGCGCTTGGCGATCTTACCGCGGACCACCGCGGCGGTCTGCTGATCCCCCAGATACACCTGGATCTTCTTAATATTTCCCCTGGCCTCGGGGATCTTTATCTTTTCAAAGAGGTTTACCCGCTGGGAAGTGGTCCGCAGTTCCCGCTCCAGCCGGCGCTGCTGCTCCTCCAGGGTCCGGGCCTCCAAGTCCAGGAGGAGGACCCTCTCCATATTCTCCACGGCCTTGTCCAGCCACAGGGGCTTGCGGACCAGATCATAGGCCTGGGTTTCAAAATCCACCCCCTGAAAGAGGGGGATCATCACCCCGGCGATATTCCCCTGGTCGGCCCTTACCCGGGTGATCCTCAGAATCTCCGGGGTAAAAATATCCCTTTCGCCGAATACGGCGATCCAGGATTTAAAGGATTCGTCGATCCGTTCCTTTTCCAGAACCAGCTCCTTGATCCTGCTTTCGATGATCCGGATCTCCGCCTGGAGCTGCTGCTTCTTGAGCATCAAGGTAGGAAGGTAACGCTGGTACATCTTAAGGGAGTCCTTCTGCTTCTTTAGCTCATTTTTAGTCAGCTTTATCTTTGCCATGGTTCCTCAATACCTCAAAATAAAGCAAAAAACCATTATGATTTTTTGCCCGGCCAAAACTTCTCGATAAGTTCCGTCCTCAGTCCCGTTTCTTCGGAACTGAAACAGTCGGCAAGAATTTCCCAGCCCAGATCCAGGGCCCGTTCCAGGGGGATGTTGAGGGTGATATCCATCATTTCCCGCTCAAAGCGTTCCCCGTATTTAAGGAGCTTGTCGTCCCAGGGGGTCATCAGGAAGCCCATGGATTTCTTTTCCAGGGTGTCCTTAAAGGATGAATAGAGCTTGATCATGCCGTCCATCAGGGCCCGGTGGTCAGGCCGGGTCTTGCCGTTTACCTGCTGTTTAAGCCGGGAAAGGGAGCCGAAGGGCTCGATGCGCCCCCCCTTAAGGTAATACTGCCCCTCGGTGATATATCCCGTATTGTCCGGCACCGGATGGGTCACGTCGTCGCCGGGCATGGTGGTAACCCCCAGGATGGTGATGGAACCGGCGGTCTCAAAGTCCACCGCCTTTTCGTACCGGGCGGCAAGCTGGCGGTAGAGATCCCCCGGGTATCCCCGGTTGGAGGGGACCTGCTCCTGGCTGATGGAAATTTCCTTCATGGCGTCGGCAAAACTGGTCATATCCGTCAGGAGGACCAGGACATCCTTGTCCTGCAGGGCAAACTGTTCCGCCACCGCCAGGGATATGTCGGGGATCATCAGACATTCCACCGTGGGATCGCTGGCGGTATGGACAAACATAACGGTCCGGGAAAGGGCGCCCCCCTCTTCCAGGGTATCCTTAAAGAAAAGATAATCGTCGAATTTAAGGCCCATGCCCCCCAGGATAATCACGTCTACCTCGGCCTGCATGGCGATCCGGGCCAGGAGTTCGTTGTAGGGCTCCCCGGAAACCGAGAAGATGGGCAGCTTCTGGGAAACTACCAGGGTGTTAAAGAGGTCGATCATGGGGATCCCCGTGCGGATCATCTTTCGGGGGATGATCCGCTGGGCGGGATTTACCGAAGGGCCCCCGATGGGGATAAGGTTCTCGTGCAGGGCGGGGCCCTTGTCCCTGGGCGACCCGGAACCGGTAAAAACCCGGCCCAGGAGGTTTTCCGAAAAGGAAATCTCCATGGGATGCCCCAGGAAACGAATGGTATCCCCGGTGGATATACCCCTGCCCCCGGCAAAGACCTGGAGGGAAACCACATCCCCCGCCAGGCGGTTTACCTCCGCCAGCGAAGTCCCGTAGGAGGTCTCCACCTCCGCCAGATCCCCGTACCGGATATCTTCCGCCCGGACCGTAATGACGTTGCCGGTGATGGACTCAATCTTACTATATACCTTTTTCATAACCTGTCTTCCATCCTACCTTATGCCAAGATTTTTTCCGCCGCCTTATCCAGGCCCCCGGACCGTTCGGCGATCATGGATTCAATTTCCTGCTGCAGGGTCTTAAAGCCGGGGGCGTCCATTTCGGTACTGTTAAAATCCAAAAAGCGCTGCCGGAGCTTGTTGAACCAGCTCCTGGCCTCGTTTTTGTCGTTAAAAGAAAATTGAGACGCCAGGATGGTAAGAATAATGGCGAACACATACTTTTGCCGTTTAGGGCTTACCGCCGCATCCACCGCATCAAAGGAATTCTGCTGAAAATACACCGCATCCAGGAATTCCCCCTTGAGGTAGATCGTATAATCATCCAGGGAGGTTCCCTCCTCGCCGACGACCTTCATCATCTGCTCTACTTCACTGCCCCGGGCCATAAAATTGTGGGCGTAGGAAACCTTGCCGGAATCTATGATACCCTTATATTTTGACCAGGAATCCAGGGGATGGATGGCGGGATACTTACGGGCGTCGGAACGTTCCCGGGAAAGCCCGTGGAAGGCCCCCACGACCTTAAGGGTTGCCTGGGTTACGGGTTCCTCGAAGTTGCCCCCCGCGGGGCTGACGGTCCCGCCGATGGTGACCGAGCCGATGGACCCGTCCCGGAGCCGCACAATCCCCGCCCGTTCATAGAAACCGGCGATGGTGGATTCCAGATACGCGGGGAAGGCCTCTTCCCCGGGGATCTCCTCCAGGCGGCCGGACATTTCCCGCAGGGCCTGGGCCCAGCGGCTGGTGGAATCCGCCAGGAGCAGCACGTTCAGGCCCATCTGGCGGTAGTATTCCGCCAGGGTCACCGCCGTATAGAGGGACGCTTCCCGGGCGGCCACGGGCATGGAGGAGGTATTACAGATAATCACGGTCCGCTCCATCAGGGAGCGGCCGGTCCGGGGGTCCAGGAGTTCGGGGAATTCCTTGAGGGTCTCCACCACCTCCCCGGCCCGCTCACCGCAGGCGGCGAGGATAACGATATCCACATCGGCGTGGCGGCTGGTGGTCTGCTGGAGTACGGTCTTACCCGCGCCGAAGGGGCCGGGGATGCAGTAGGTGCCCCCCCGGGCCACGGGGAAAAAGGTATCGATAAGACGGACCCGGGTAACCATGGGTTCATTCGGTTTAAGCCGTTCCTCGTAACAGGTTACGGAGCGCTTTACCGGCCAGAAGAAGGTCATGGAAAGGGGAAGGACCTCCCCCTTTTCGTCCTGGATCTCCGCAATCGTATCGTGGATCTTATAGGTCCCCGCGGGCTGTATGGATTTAACCGTATAGGTCTTATACAGGTTGAAGGGAACCATGATCCGGTGGGTAAAGGACCCTTCCGGCACCGTCCCGATGCTGTCGCCCCGTTCGACCCGGTCTCCGGGCTTTACCGCCGGGGTAAAGGCCCACTCCCTGCCCGAGTCAAGGGCCTCCAGGTAGACGCCCCGTTCCAGGAAATACCCCGCCTCTTCCGCCAGCTTGGGCAGGGGGTTCTGCAGGCCGTCGAAGACCTGGCCCAAAAGGCCCGGCCCCAGTTCTATGGCCAGCATGTCCCCCGTAAAGGTCGCCGTATCCCCCACGGTAATACCCTTGGTCATCTCAAAGACCTGGAGGCTGCATACATTCCCCCGGATACGGATAACCTCGCTCTTGAGCCTCTTTTCGCCCAGGTTGATATAAGCGACTTCATTCATGGAAACCACGCCCTCGAACTGGACGCTTACCATGTTGCCGTTTACGCCGACCACTGTACCTTTTGTTCCGGTCATTTCGGTTCTCCCGATTCAATACTAGTAGGGGTCACTTCCTTGAAGGGTCCTTCAGAGAAGCGTGCCTCGGTCATGGAAACCTGTTCCATGATGGAAGCATATAGGGCCTTGTATTCCGCAAAACCCTCCGGGGCTTTAAATGCGGAACGCCGTTCCATGAGGAGCAGCTTTAGCAGATATGCATAGACCGTATTACGGCCAAAATAATCCAATCCCTCCAGGGCTTCGATGGCGTCCCACCGGGCCTTGTCCAAGAGGAGTTCCGCGTCCAGGGGGGATTCCAGGGCCAGGGCCGCCTTAGCTGCGGCATCCGCCTCCGGCGGGCTCCCCGGAGGATCCACCGGCGCCGCCCCATCCCGTTTCAGGGCCTGGGCCCGGTACCGGGCAAGGTGCAGGCGCAGGGCCCGTTCCCAGGCGTACCATCCGTCGATAAAGGAGGAATTAACAGGGCGCGGGGGCTCCCCATAGGGGGGGGCGGCCCCGGCGCCCTTATCGCCCCTGTCCAGGGCCGCCTGGCGAAGGGCCGCGTCGGGGTCCAGGGCACAATAGTCCAGCAGCGCCGCGTCGGCGGGGCTCAGCATGTCCCGGGCCATGGCCTTAAACCGGTCCGGGGGCATGGGAGCCGCCTGTCCGTAGCTGAGAAAGGGAAGCTGGGCTATAAAATAATAATACGCGGCCACCGCTTAGTTCCCTTTTACCGCGTTTTTAAGGATCTCCGCCAGGCGGGGATTAAGATACGCGGAAAGAAGACCCGCCACGGATTCCGCGGAAAAGTCATAATAGGCCGAACCGTCCTTATAGGCGATGCGGAAACCGGAGGCAAGGTTCCGGTCCGATTTCAACTCCAGCCCCTGCTTTAATTCGGCGGAGAGTTTATCGCTGAAATAGGCCTGGAGCTTCTTCAACTGTTCCCCGCTGAGGATAAGATCCAGGGCATCCGCACCCTGCCCGCCGTTTTTGGAGGCCCAGCCTTTTAAAAGATCGGGGATTACGGCCTTAAGCGTCTCGTCGCCGTAGGCGGCGCCGGTTTCCCGGACGACGATTTTATCCAACAGGGTCTGAATCTCGGTTTTAAAGGCTAAAACCAGATTCCGGGAGGCCTGTTCCACCGCGGCGATTCCGGCCTTTTCCGACCGTTCCGCATCGGCCTTACCCTTGGCGATAATGGCGCCGGCTTCCCGCTGGGCGGCTTCGATGATGCGCCGGGCCTCCTCTTCGGCCTGGGTTTTCAGGCGCGAAGCTTCCTCGGAGGCGGATTCGATCCCATCCTTTTTTATCTTATCAATAAGTTCTTGAAGTTGGATATCCATAATCTCCTCGTTTAATCACAATAATATCAATTACCCGGATCATCTTCCGGACGTTTTATAAGATAATCAAGTACCTTCCCTATCTTCCGCTTGATAATTCCATATACCGCATCGGGATCGTCAAATTCTTCCAGCCGCTTGTTTAAAAGCGCCTCCGTTACCGCCGCCATTTCCTCCGCCGTTTTACAAGACTCCGTTTGTATCGAATCAATGAATAAAAGTATCTTTTTAAGCTCCGAAATCTCCAGGGCCAAAAAAGATTCATTTTCATTATAAACGTAATTGGTTATTTCATTACGCCGAAATTTCTTCTCGTAAGAAGAGGCCAGATACTCGACATCCTCAAGGCTACTTTCCATCTCGGAGCGAAACATGGTAAGGAAGAAGTCCGCCCGGTTATGCATTTACCGGACCTCCCCGGGGCCGGACAAAAAGCAAACCACTACTATAATTCCACATTATAATCAGTATAACAGGAAAACCGAACATTGCAAGATACGCCATCGAATTTATCCTATAATGGCCCGGTAATAGGGGGCCTATTACCAGTCAAAGGCAAAAAGGGCCTTTTCATGGTAATCCTTGCCGGGGCCGTATATACAGGAGGGGAATTCCTCCCGGTTGGGGGAATCCGGCAGATGCTGGGTTTCAAGGCAAAATCCCGCATGTTTATTGTAGATCGAGCCCCCCTTCCCCTTGAGCCCGTCAAGGAAATTCCCCGTATAAAACTGTACCCCCGGCTGGGTGGTAAAAACCCGCATGGTCCGGCCGGAATGGGGCTCCAAGACCTCCGCGCAGGGCCGGAGCTTTCCCCTTTCGCCATCCACCACAAAACAATGATCGTAGCCCCCGCCGGCGGCCTGGATATCCCGGCCTATGGGCTTGGAAGCGGTAAAATCGAAGGGGCCGGAAGTGACGGGCGCCAATTCCCCCGTGGGGAGAAGGGTTTTATCCACCGCCGCATAGGAAGAAGCGTAGAGAAGGACCTCGTGGGAAAGGATATCCCCCGTTCCTTCCCCGGCAAGGTTAAAATACACATGGTTGGTAAGGTTCACCGGGCTTGGAATATCCACCTTGGCCTTATAATCCGCTATGACCTCGTTGAATTTGGTAAGCCCGTAACTCACCACGGCCTTGAGATTCCCCGGAAAACCCTCGTCCCCGTCGGGGCTTTCCAACTCAAACCGGACAAAAACACCGTCTTTTTCCTCATAGGCGTCGGCCTTCCAGAGCAGTTTATCAAAACCCCGGCGGCCGCCGTGGAGACAATGGTCCCCGTCGTTTTTATAGAGCCGGTACTCCGAACCGTTAAGCTTGAACCGCCCGCCGCCGATGCGGTTCCCCACCCGTCCGATGGTGGCCCCCAGATAGGGCTTATTGTACATATACCCGTCCAGGGTCGAGTATCCCAAAAAAACATCATCCGTTTTTCCCTTGCCGGAGGGCGCCAAAAGGGAGGTAAAGGTTGCCCCCAGGGTAGATATGGACAGGGACAGATCCCCCGCTTTGAGGGTATAGAGGAACACCTTCTTTCCGTTCGAAAGGACCCCAAAGGTCTTTTTACTGATTTTCATGACGCCTCCCGCCGCTTGGTATGATGCCTCCAGTGTAATCAGGAATGGGCGGGGAGTCTATAGGAGGGTGGGGAGTGGAGGGTGGAGGGTGGAGGGTGGGGAGAGGGTGTCGCGTGAATATAACCAGATGCCGTTCCAAGAGTTCCCGGACCGATAGTTCCGTAAGCTTTATCACCGGTGTCCGGTACTCATAACAGGAGCCGTCCGGGAAGCAGACGCGGAGCAGTTCGCAGTCCCGGGTACCGGCGGCGGGTTCCAGGTACATAACCAGGCTTTTAGGGAAACTAACAGTCGTGACACCGTCCTTTTCGCCGGGATGTCCCAGGGCTTCGGCGTCGTCGTAGCGGAACATCCTGAGGGCCATGCCGGTTTTCCGCCTAAGCTGGACCTCGAGGTGGTAATAGGAGGAATCGCCGACGAGGAAAACTTCGTCATAAAAGGAGTTTGAGGTGGGGTTTTGCTTTGATTCAGAGGACGAATTTTTTCACCCATGAAATTGCCGCAGCGCCTTACTTATTGCCTCCCTCCCTGGGGCTGCGGTATAGTAACTGTATGGGAATTTTTGATCGTCTGGGGGATGTGATACGGAGTTACCTCAACGACGAGGACAGCCGCCTTTTTGGGTCTCCTTCCCGGAGGGAAGGACAGTACGGCGATCCCGATCTGGAAGCGGCCTTCGAGGAACTCAACGACTTTTTGGGACAGGGATCGAAGGAAGGGGCCGGAAAATTCTCCCGGACCGGGGGTTTTAGGGAAGGCCGCCGGGGCGGGGCCTCCGGCTGGGAGGAGGACTTTGCGGGAAACCGCCGGGCCGGGAACGGTTCCTGGGAGGACCCGGGAAACACCCGCCAGGAGCAGGACCGGAACCGGGAGCGGATCCCGGAGTCGCTGCGGCGCGACTTTGAGGAGCTGGGCCTTCCCTTTGGGGCCTCCTCCGGGGACTGCAAAGCCGCATACAAGCGGCTCCTCAAGCTGCACCACCCGGACCGCCATGCGGGCCATGCGGGGAACATGAAAAAGGCCACGGAAAAATCCGCCCGGATAAACGCCGCCTACGACCGGATTGAAAAATGGCGCCAAACCGGGGAATAAAGTAGAAAGGGTGGAGAGATGTTGGTTCCTCTTCCCCTATGTAGGGGAATGGCCGGGCAAATTTGGCCGTGTATCCGTGATACCCCGGAGAAAGGCACCGGTACGGTGAATTCCCTGCAATGTATCCCGGATAAGCGGTAAACGCTTTTGCCCGGCCTTTCCGGGGGACCCTTGCGGGATTCCGCCGGCGGGGGTATACTGAGTTATTCCGTCATTTCCGGGGCGGTGTAGTCCTCTCAAAGAAAAAGGAGAAAGCAATGCGTATTTCTATACGGAATTGCCGGGGACGGTCCCCCGGCCAGGCGGCGCCCCTTAGGGCGAAGCCCCTTGTGGGGAGGGCCTGTATAAACCCCTTTACCCCCCCCCGATCGGTTTACTAGGAATTACCGGCCGCTAGGCCGCGCGGCCCTGGCCGCCCTCCTCTGCCTATCCCTGCTTTTTGCGGCCTGCGATAACGGAACCACCAATCCCCCAACCCCGACCGTAACCAGCGTCACCGTCAGCCCCGCCAGCGTTAGGGTAGCCAAAGGCGCTGCCCGGCAGTTCTCCGCCGAAGTTACCGGGGAAAACGACCCCGCCCAGACCGTCACCTGGGCCGTGGAAGGCGCGGCCCACTCCGGGACTACCATTGACGCCGCGGGCAAGCTCACCGTGGCCGCGGGGGAAAGCGCCGCGGCCCTTACCGTCAAAGCCGCCTCCACCGTAGACCCCGGCAAGAGCGGGACCGCCGCCGTACAGGTAACCGGCCCGGTTACGGTCACCGGCGTCACCGTAAGCCCCGCCAGCGTCAGCGTGTCCAAAGGCGGCACCCAGGAATTCACCGCCGAAGTTACCGGGGAGAACGACCCCGCCCAGACCGTCACCTGGACGGTGGAGGACGCGGCCCACTCCGGGACTACGATTGACACCGCGGGCAAGCTCACCGTGGCCGCGGAGGAAAGCGTCAAGGCCCTTACCGTAAGGGCCACGTCCACCCTGGACACCACCAAGAGAGGGACCGCCACCATAGAGGTGATCGAATCGGTAGAGAAAATCGAAATAACCAGGGCCCCCGACAAAACCACCTACACCCTGGGCGAGGACCTGGACCTTACCGGCATAGCGGTTACCGCCGCCTTTACCGGCGGCTCCACCACAGCCGTGGCCGCCGCGGACCTGGCGGCCAGCGGGTACGACAAAACCCTGGTGGGGCTCCAGACCGTAACCGTAACCTACGGCGGCAAGACCGCCGCCTTTACGGTAACCATCCTCACCCCAACGGTCACGGGCGTTACCGTTACCCCGGCATCCACTACCGTCTACCAGGGCGGGACCCAGCGGTTCAGCGCCGCAGTTACCGGGGAGCACAACCCGCCCCAGACCGTCACCTGGACCATTGTTGAAACAGGCACGGCGGCCCAGACCGCCATCAGCGGTTCCGGCCTCCTCACCGTAGCCGAGGGGGAAACCCTGACCAGCCTTACCGTAAAGGCCACGTCCACGGTGGATACAAGCAAGAGCGGGACCGCTGTAGTACGCATAGCGGTTGCCTTTATCGGCCCCCAGGGCTACGACACCCTGGAGGACGCCGTAAGCGCTGCCCTGGGAACCACGGCAACCATCACGGTGGTGAGCAACATCAGCGTCGATTCCCCCATAACCGTGAACACCGCCAATACCCATATCACCCTGAAAGGCGACCCCTCGGCACGAACTATCACCGGCCCCAACAGCGGCCGCCTCTTTACCCTGGACGGCAGCGGCGTCAGCCTTACCCTGGACAACAAGATCACCCTGCATACGGGAGGGGTGGAG